>JBBRZY010000616.1:0-3610 GCA_038252885.1 Anaerolineales bacterium
CAACCAGGACACGTGGGCCAAGCTGCGGGCGGCGACGGACAAGCTGATCTTGACGCCCGCGCCCGGGCCGGTGGCGTAGCGCGCCGGGCGACTTCAAGCGCATCGAGCGGGGCCGGTCAACCTGACCGGCCCCGCTTTGGTTAAGATGGTGGGCGGTCAGCTGGTAGCGAACGCCTCTACTTCACATGAGAGGTTGGCAGGGGCAGGGGGCCACAAGACTCTAGAGCCCCCAGGCGCTTAGCCGCCGGCGGGGGGCTTGGGCTTGGGCGGTTCGGCGCCGAGCTTGACGAAGATTTTGCTCTTGACCTGATGGTCGTAGGCCTGCCACTTGACGTCGCGCAGGGCCTCGTCAGGGCCGCCGCTGAGGAAGCCGAGTGGAATCTCAAAACCCCCCGCTGAGAGCTTGCCGCCGCCGAAGTAGCGGCCGGCGGCGTTTTTGCCGAGGGTGTCTTTGATGAAGGCGTCTGGGTCGAGGGTGAGCTTGCCGGTGCGCATGGAGCCGATCAGCATCTCTTCGGCCTCGCTGGTGACGATGCCGTAGACGATGGCGGTGTGCACGTTCTCCTCGGTCAGCAGAAAGTCGGCGGCCTGGGGGATGGCGTCGCGGTCTTCGGCGCGGACGTAGCCGATGCCGGCGACCGAGACGTTCTCGACCACCATGCGGTTGCCGAGCGCGCGCTGGATGATCTCCATGGTCTGGCGGCTGCGGCCCTGGCTCATGATCTGGGCCAGCACATCGGCGTCGCGAAACTGGCTGAGGAAGGCGGCGGCCTGAAAGTCTTCGGCGTTGGCGCGGATGAAGTCGTTGGTGTCGGTCAGGAGGCCGTGCATGAGCGCGGTGGCGACCACCTGGGTCTCACGCTGGTTGCGGTCTAGCTCGATCAGCCCGGCGCGCAGGTATTCGGTGTAGATGGTGGCGGCGGCGCCGGTGCGGCGGATGTCGCTGAAGGCGGGCGTGAGGCGGTCTTGCTGGGCGTGATGGTCCACCACCACCAGCGTGGGCACTTTGGCCTGCTCGAGCGCTTCGACGATGGCGGGTGAGGTGGTGCCCTGGTTGTCCACGAAGACGGCCCCAGCGTACTGGCGCAGGTCGAGCTGTTGGGGGTCGAAGGGCAGCAGCTCTAGCCCGAGCAGCTTGAGCAGGGCGATGTTCTGCTGGTGGCTGACCTTGCCGGCATACAGGATGTCGGTTTCGATGCCGTGCCGCCGGCTGATGAGCTGGTGGGCGTAGGCCGACGAGATGGCGTCGGGGTCGGGGTAGTTTTGCAGGACGATGACGTGCCGCTCACCGCGATGCGCCTCGAGCAGTTGCACCAACGCGACCTCGGGCGGCAGCACGGGCGCGGCCGGCGGGCGGGGCTCGACCGAGGTGGGCGGGCGATTGGTCATAGGTGGCTCGTCGGGCGCAGACTTCAGCGATCAATCAGAATGAGCACGCCGGCGGCAATCGCCACGATGCCCATGATTGGGCCGAGGCCGGCAAAGTTGAGGCTGATCAAGAGCACTAACCCTTGCAGCAACAGATAGACCGCCAACAGTAGAAAGCCGAGGCGCTGCGTAAGCTTGAGTTTCATGCCTGCCTCCAATGATAGCCGGTGCTTCCGGCCAGTGTTTGATTAAAGCCGTTGCCAGGCGCTTTGTCTATCTATCTACTGAGCCAGGGGGGTACAGATTTGCCCCGCTGATTGGATAGTGTATATCAGAGTGGGGGAGGAGAGCAAAGAGCAAGAGCAAAGAGAAAAGAGAAAAGGGAAGGTAGGCGTCAGTGGGGAGTCGGCCGCTTCGGTTGGTCGATTGGTCGGTGGGGGCGTATTGAGCGCGGCGCGGGAGGAAATTGTTCGCAGAAGTGCCGCGAGTGTCCCAAGTGCCGCGCTGGAAGGATTTGTTCGCAGAAGTGCCGCGAGTGTCCCAAGTGCCGCGCTGGAAGGATTTGTTCGCGGAAGTGCCGCGAGTGTCCCAAGTGCCGCGCTGGAAGGATTTGTTCGCAGAAGTGCCGCGAGTGTCCCAAGTGCCGCGCTGGAAGGATTTGTTCGCAGAAGTGCCGCGAGTGTCCCCAGTGCCGCGGTTGTCAACGGATGAGGGCGCGAGGTGCGGGGCGGTTGGACGGACCTCACCCCCGGCCCCTCCCCGGCGCGGGGAGGGGTGCCCATGTGATGAGGTAATGTACGAATGACCGACGCGGGTGTTGGATTCAACGCCGCGCCTGCCGCGTCTGCCGCGGGTGTTGGATTCGCTGTCGCGCCTGCCACGCGGTTGGCGGATGGCTGGGCATCGGCGGCGCGAACGGGGAGGGTGCGGTCAAAAGTGCGGGGGAGGGTGCGGTCAAGAGGGGTGGTGAGGTCGGCGTTCATGGGAATAAGGCTATAGAATTAATGTTCCGTTGGCAAGAGGCAATTTCTGCTTCAAAATGCGGTGAACCGTGCGATGTGCGAGGGTGGATGCGGGGGCGGCCCAGGCACGCAGTCGTTTGGCCGCGCTGCGAGTCGCTGCCAGCTATGTCCGACCTCCGACCTCTACCACTCCCCGTCCTCCCAATTCTCTTGTAGAATACAAGTTCTATGCCGCCTGCTGACCTGCACCCCGCGCTCCATCGCTATTTTGATTTCCCCGAGTTCCGGCCGGGCCAACAAGCCGCCATCGAGCATGTGTTGGCGGGCGAAGACACTTTGGTGGTCATGCCCACGGGGTCGGGCAAGTCGCTGATCTATCAGTTGGCGGCCTTGCTGCTGCCGGGCATCACGCTGGTCATCTCGCCGCTGGTGGCCTTGATGAAGGACCAGGTAGACAGCATGACGCGGCGCGGTATCTCGGCCACGTTCATTAACTCAAGTCTCGACAACCAGGAGCAGTCGCGGCGGCTGCGGGCGGTGGCGGCGGGCGAATACAAGATCGTGCTGGTGGCGCCGGAGCGCCTACGCAGCCGGTCGTTTCAGGGGGCCATCGGGCGCACGCCGCTCAGCCTGTTGGCGGTGGATGAGGCGCACTGTCTGTCGCAGTGGGGCCACGACTTTCGGCCGGACTATTTGCATGTGGCCGAGGCGCGGCTGGCGCTGAAGGTGCCGGTGACGGTGGCGCTGACGGCCACGGCCACGCCGCGCGTGCAGGACGACATCATCCAGATGCTGGGGCTGCCAAGCGCGGCGCGGCTGATCACCGGTTTCAACCGGCCCAACCTATCGTTTGAAGTGCAGTCCGCGTCGGACATGACAACCAAGCAGCGGCTGCTGGGCGCGATCTTGCGCGAGGCGCTGCCGGCGGACAACGCCAAAGCGCCCGTGAACGGTGTGCCGCGCGGCGGCGGCATTATCTACACCGGCACGCGCAAAGACGCGGAAGGCGTGGCGGCCTATGTTAACGACCGGCTGAAAATTCCGGCGCGATTTTATCACGGCCAACTCGACGCGGCCACGCGCTCGGAAGTGCAGGATGCGTTTCTCTCGGGCGACCTGCCGGTGGTGGTGGCGACCAACGCTTTTGGCCTGGGCATCGACCGGCCGGATGTGCGCTTTGTGATCCACTACGCGGTGCCGGGCTCGCTGGAGGCCTACTATCAAGAGGCCGGCCGCGCCGGGCGCGATGGGCTGCCGGCGCGCGCGGTGCTGCTGTACGC
>JBBRZY010000617.1:0-3589 GCA_038252885.1 Anaerolineales bacterium
CCCGCCGCCTCGAAGCCGCCGGCATCCGCGAGTTGATCCTGATTGCGCAGGACACGACCGACTACGCCCACGACCTGGGGATCAAAGAAGGGCTGTCGGAACTGCTGACCGCCCTGACCGAGGCCGCGCCGCGCATCGATTGGCTGCGGGTGATGTATGCCTTCCCCGGCTACGTCACCGACCGCCAGATCGAAACGATGGCCGCCCACCCGCAGATTTTGCACTACCTGGATATGCCGCTGCAGCACGGCCACCCGGCCACGCTGCGCCGCATGCGCCGCCCAGCCAACATCGATTGGGTGCACCGCACCATCGGCAAGATGCGCGCCGCCATGCCCGACCTGGCCATCCGCTCCACCTTCATCGTCGGCTACCCCGGCGAAACCGACGAGGAGTTTCAGACCCTGCTCGACTTTGTGACCGAATTGCGCTTCGACCGGCTGGGCGTCTTCACCTTCTCGTTCGAGCCCGGCACCGAGTCGGCCGCGCTGGGCGACCCAGTGGCCGAAGACGTGAAGCAAAACCGCCGCGACCGGCTGATGGAAGTGCAGCAGCGCATCTCGCTGGCCAAGAACCAGGAGCAAATCGGCCGCACGCTGTCGGTGCTGGTCGAGGGCACCGGCGACGGCCTGAGCGTGGGCCGCAGCTACCGCGATGCGCCTGAGATCGACGGCATGGTCATCATCGACGGCGAAGTGCCGGTGGGCGAGCTCGTGCCCGTGCGCATCTCCGGCGCGCTGGCCTACGACCTCTCCGGCACGGTCGTCACCACCCCGGCCCAGGTCGTCGGCCTGCCGCTCGAACTGAGCAGCCGGTAGTCGCTCCGCTTGAATCAAAAGCGCGGGGCCGGCAATGTGTGTTCCAGCCCCGCGCTTTTTTGTCCCAATCCGCCTGACGCTACTTCGCGATGGTTATCGCCGCCACGCGCTTGCGCAGCAGCGGTTCGCGGATGGCCTTGGCAATTAGCTTGCCCGCGCCCAGGAATGTCACGAAGCGCGCAAACCCGGCCGCCAACGCCTCCGCGAAGGCTTCGTCTTTGCCGAGCGCCTGGTCTTCCAGCCACAGGCCCAGGATGACGAAGGTGTTGGTTGTCCGGTCGAGCTTGCTGTCGAAGCGCGCCACCAGCCGGTCGCCCCACAAGATCGGCAGCGTGTAGTAGCCGTGCTTGCGCAGGTGGACGGGCTTGTAGACCTCCCAGATGTACTCGAAGCCAAACAAAATCTTGGCCCGCCCGCGCGCGCTGACCGGGTCGAGCGGCGCGAGGAAGACGACCTCTTCGGTCGTGGTCGTCGCCAGCGGCTTCCAGGCCTTGGGCACGCGCCCGGCGCTCAGGTCGCGCAGCAGCTTGGCATCCTCGGCCAGGGCGTAGTGCACCTGCTTCCAGCCCTCCACCTGCACCTCGATCAACGCGCCCTCGTCCAGCAGCACCAGGTGCAGCGGCTTGTCCAGTGGCACGCCGCGCCAGTAGGTGTCTTGTGCGCGGGCCAGGCGCGTCAGCCCGTTGAAGCTGACTTCCTTCTTGATCAAGAAGCGGTCGGCTTCGGCCTCGTCGCTCTCGCGCACCAGCGCCGCCGGGGCCACCGTCTCGGTCAGGGCATACACGCGCTCGAAGTTCTCGCGGTGGTGGGTCATCACCTCGCCCGTGCGCCACAGGTAATACAACGCCAGCGCGCTGTCCTTGCGCCCGCGATAGCTCTGCGTACGGGTGCGCGTGGACATCGCGAAGTCGCGGTTGCTCACCGTGCCGCGTTCGCGCAGCACCGCCCGCATTTCGGCCACCGCCTCGGCGTGTTCGCGGCCCATCTCGCGGACGCGCGTCTCGCCGTCGCGTTCGCGGTGCATGATCACGCGCCAGTGCGGCAGCTCGTCCATCGGGCGCACGGCCAGCCAGCCGCCCCAGTCGAAGAACTCGCGCTTCTGGTAGGCGGCCTGCTCCCACAGGCCGGGCGTGTAATCGAGCACGCGGCTGTGCAGCTTGAGGTCTTGGCTGCGCGCGATGATTTGCAGCGGGTCGAGCTGCAAATACTCCATGGCGCGCATGGCCGCCGCCGTGCCTTTGACCCCGCGCCAGCGCCGCCCCGGCCACAGGCCCTGCTTGCCGAGAACGAACCGCCGCGCAATGTCGAGAGGAATCGTTAGCATCAGGGTTAGGAGTGCTCCCCGCACTGCTCAGCTTGTAACCAGTCCATCAGTTTAGAGGTATGCATCCGCGCCGCGTTTCACTTGGCCTTCTGTCCTGCATTCTAGAACAAATATTCCGACAACGCAATTGACGGCCGCGATCGGGTATATTTCAGCTTGGGGCAAAAGCCTCCGGCCCGGCGGGTCAGCGCTAGGCTCTGGGTCGGGCTCATCCGCGCGCTCGTCCGCGCGCCGCGCCGCCAGGGTGTTGGACTGACCGGCGCGCCTATCCCTGCCGCCAGCGGGTTCACACGCCCATTCGGGCCGCGGCCGTTTTGGGCCAGCCAGAAATTTTTACCAGGGGGTCGGTGGGCTTGCCCATCGACCCCCTGGTAAAAATTTCCTTCGGTCAGATACGACCTTTCATAACCTCCCCTTGCGGTGAGAACCTATCTCGACATTGCCGCCTACCGAGCCTTTTACAAAATTGGCCCCCAGATTGAATGCTCCCCCGCGATCTGGCCTAGCTATATTACCTGATCGGCCGCTTCGACGCTGCCGCGGCTCTGAACCGCCGCGCGGCCCGTTCTATGTCGAAGCGTAACCCGAGCGTAAGCGCCTGTGACGAAAACGGCCGCCGGTGAGTCACTTTCTTTGACTCGCCAGCGGCTGTTGTGTTTACCTCCATATCAATCGCTTGGTGTTACTTCCCCAACCTCTCAGCCAGCCTTTCCCTTTTTCTCTCTTCGCTTTACCCCGTACTACTGCCTCCGCCGCCCGCCGCGCCGGCCCCCGCCGCGCCCGCCGACGACGAAGCGCCGCTGGTGGCGATCACCGCATTCAGCGCGGTGAACCCGGTTGAGTCTGCGTTGGCCAGCGGCTGGAACCAGGCCGGGATATTGGCCCCGCCGCGCTTCTGGAAGAAGCTGACCCAGCCCTGCGCCAGCCCGAGCGCCGCCGCATAGGCCAGGTAGTGCTCGAACAGGTCCGGTCGGATCACGGCCTCGCGGTTGGCGGCCACGTCGCTCAGGTACTTGCTGAACTTCTGCCAGCGGTCGGCCTCCGCGCGGCCGCTGTCGCTGTAGGGCGAGGTGCGGCTGCCCAAGATCAGCATGATCAGGCCGGCCGCGAAGCCACCGAACGGCAGCAAGATGATCAGGTCGCCGAAGGTGTCACGCAGCACGGCGGCCAGGATCAGCGCGCCCAGGCTGCCGAACATCAACAGCATTCCGGCCAGCAGCCAGCCGCCGCGCTGCTGCAGCCGGGCCGTATCCCACCAGCCACGCTGACGCACGGCCGCCTTGATCGGCTCGGCAAACTGCTTCCACTTGCCCAGCAAAGCCTGCATCTTCTCGGTCAGCGGGGCGCTCGCGCCCGGCGCAGCCTGCGGGCCAAAGAACAGGTCGAGCAGTTGCTGCTCGTGCGCGGCCAGCCCGGCCGGCCGCTCGCGCAGCGTCACCACAAAGGC
>JBBRZY010000618.1:0-3585 GCA_038252885.1 Anaerolineales bacterium
CCAAGACGCTCACATCCCCTTCGACGGCCAGCGCATCTTCATCAGCGACGACATTCTGCACCTTGACCAGCTTCCCCGTTCCCTCACCATCGTAGGGGCCGGCGTCATCGGCTGCGAGTACGCCTGCATCTTCGCCGCCCTGGGCGTGCGCGTCACGCTGGTGGATGCCCGTTCGCGCCTGCTGCCGTTTGTGGATATTGAGATCGTGGACACCCTGGCTTACCACATGCGCCAGAACCGCGTCACGCTGCGGCTGGGCGAGACCGTTAGCGGCATGGAGCCGGTCGACGACGAGCACGGCCCACGCGTGCGTGTGCACCTGACCAGCGGCAAGAACTTTGTCACCGAGAAGGCGCTGCACAGCATTGGCCGCACTGGCGCCACCGACCGCCTGAACCTGCCCGCCGCCGGCCTGCAGAGCGATGAGCGCGGCCGGCTGATCGTCAACGACGACTACCAGACCACGGTACCGCACATCTACGCGGTCGGTGACGTCATCGGCTTCCCCAGCCTGGCTTCCACCTCGATGGAGCAGGGTCGCCTGGCCGCCTGCCACGCCTTTGGGGTTGAAACCCAGAGCGTGCCCGGCCTGTTCCCCTACGGCATCTACACCATCCCTGAGATTTCGATGGTCGGCCGCACCGAAGAAGAGTTGACCGAACTGGGCGTGCCATATGAAGTCGGCAAAGCCAACTACAAAGAGATCGCGCGCGGCCAGATCATCGGCGACAGCACTGGCCTGCTGAAGCTGATCTTTCACATGAAGACCCGCCACCTGCTGGGTGTGCATATCATCGGCGAGGGCGCCAGCGAACTGGTGCACATCGGCCAGGCCGTCATGTCGTTTGGCGGCAAGATCGACTACTTCGTGCAGACGGTCTTCAACTACCCCACCTTGGCGGAGTGCTACAAGGTGGCCGCCTTCGACGGCATTAATCGGCTGGGCGGCTAGACCAATGGCCGCCGCCCTGCCCCTCACGCTGCGCCCCTTCGACCGCTCGGACTTCGCGCGGCTGATCGGCTGGGTCGAGTCGGCCGAGTTCCTGATGCAGTGGGCCGGCCCGATCTTCACCTACCCGCTCGACGCCGGCCAGCTTGAGCGCTACAAGCTGCTGGCCACCGGCGACCCGCCCACGCGCTACATCTACACCGCGCTGGAGGGCGCCGACCCGGTCGGCCACATCGAGCTCAGCGCCGTCGACCGCCGCAACCGGGCGGCCACGCTGGCGCGCGTGCTCATCGCGCCCGGGCAGCGCGGGCGCGGGCTGGGCCGGCAGATGGTCACCGCCGCCCTCGCCCTCGGCTTCGACACGCTCGGCCTGCACCGGCTCGACCTCAACGTCTTCGACTTCAACCACGCCGCCCTCGCCTGCTACACCCAGGCCGGCCTAATGCGCGAGGGCGTCGTCCGTGACGCCCGCCGCGTCGGCGACGGCTGGTGGAGCGTCGTCACCATGAGCATGCTCGACTCGGAGTGGGCCGCCCGCCGCGCTTAGACATAGCTCTTCACGAGAATCAAACGGGGCGCTCAAAGTAGCGCCCCGTTTTCGTTGCCCGCAAACTACGAAGCGCCTAGCCCTTTTCCAGCCAGGCCTGCATCGGCTCCAACCAATAGACGTCCCAGCCCTCGTCGTGGCTGTCGCGCTCGGCCTGATTCGGAAACGTGTCATGCGTCAGATGCACCTTGGTCCCCGCACCGGCGCGCGTCAGCTTCCAGCGCACCACCGAGTCGCGCCACTTCGCCGGCCACTCGTCCTGCCGCCAGGTGTATTCCAACGTGTTGGGCTTGCGCCGCTTGGTCACCGCCCCGGTCGTCGCGCCGCCAAAGAACGCAACCGCGCCGCCGACGCGCAAGTCCAGCGCCGCCTGCTCGTCGTCCATCCACGCGCCAATCGCCGCCGGGTCCGTCAGCGCGGCCCACACCTGCTCAATCGGCGCAGCCATGGTCACGTTCTTCTCAATCGGCTTGATCATGACGGCCTCCCGCTGCGCGCCCCAACTTGCCGGCGCAGGCGCATTATAGAACGAACCGAACCCGCGGCGGGCGCCTAACGCACAGCGGCGCGGACCAGGTGGCCCGCGCAGCTACGTTACGACTTAGCCCTCACTTTCTTCAGCCTACTGGGAAGCGGCCCCATTCCAGAAGGTGTTGATCTGCGATTCCCAATCGATCGACCAGTCGGTGTTGGTGTCAACGCGCTCTGACCATTTGGGCCAATCACCCAGGTCAATCGTCGGCGCGTTTTCCAGGGTATCCTTGGTCGCTTCGAGCATCAAGTTAGCGTTTTCGTCGGTCTTGTGCACGGTTAGCAGGTTCCATGGCACTGCCACGGTCTGCTCGCCCAGCCCCAGGAAACCGCCGAAGTCCACCACGCCGTAGGTCACCATGCCCTGGCTCGCGTCCACGATGACATCGTTGATTTCGCCCAGCTCATCGCCGTCGGCATTTTGCAGGTCGAAATCGTCCACCTGCGACAGGCGGATCAAGCCATCGTAGGTGATGTCGGCCGCCACGTTTGACTGGCTGGCATCAATCACGAAGGCGTCGTCGCTGAACAGCTCATCGTTGAAGCTGCCCATGCTATTCAGGCTGTCAGCCGTGCCGTTGTAAACCAGCACCTGCTCGTCGTCATCGCTGGCCTGGTTCACGGTGAACTCCGTGAATGCCACCGCCCGCACGCCATCGTCCTCGCCATTCGCTTCCGAGGTGGCCACGGGCGTGGCGTCGGTCGACTGCTCGTCCAGATAGTCCTCGGCATCGAAAACGACGTACTGCACCAGACCTTGGCTGTTCACCAGCAGGTCATGCACCTCCCCGATTTCGTCGCCGTTCTGATCCACGATCTCCGAGCCAATCAGCTCGCTCGATAGGAGCACGCTCGACTCTACTTCCGCGTTCGGGGTGCCGGTCGTCGCCGGCTCAGTGCCGACGGCCGTGCTCATGGCCGTCGCTTCCGGCGTCGCCATTTCGGTGCTCATCGCGGTGGCTTCAGACGTCGCCATCTCCGTGCCAACCGCAGTCCCCTCCGTCGCTTGGGCGGTAGCCGCCGGGCTGCTCACCACTTGCGTGTTTACGCCGCTTTCGGTGCCGATCGGCGTGGCGTCGGTCGTCGCGGGCGTGCAGGCGGCTGCCAGGAGCATTACCCCTAGTCCGGTTGCCATCAGGCGCTTCAACAGGATGTGACTATCCATACCAGCTCTCTCCTTGTACTTTATTCAACACCAATACGCTTTGCTCCGGCCTCAGCCGGTGGCTGCTCTCAGGCTGGTTCTTTGGTGGCGCACCTCCAAGTCTTATCGGATTTGCCAGCGCTGCCGACCGGTTGGTTTTCTGCTCCGGCGCTAACGCGGGCCCCGATCGATCGCGGTCGAATGTACACCCCTGCGGTCATTGCTTCCATCGGATTCTGCCTGAGTGTGTTGTCAGATTTGTCTGAGGCCTCTGTGGGCTTTGTCCTACAAGCAGGCTGCCTCGATCTCTGCCAAACAAAACAAGGGCCGTGGGGGGGGGGGGTGGAAAAACAAAAACCCCCAAGAAGCACACCCGACGGATTGGGGCGGCCGGGCCCCCGGCCCAAAAAAAAA
>JBBRZY010000619.1:0-3584 GCA_038252885.1 Anaerolineales bacterium
GGCCCGCTGCCCGCCCGCCACGCCGAAGCGCTGGGCCGCCACCTGCGCCGGCCAGAGGCGCTGTCGCTGTACTTGACGATGCTGCGCGCCCTCAACCTGGCCGCCCCAACAGGGCTGGGGCAGGCCGCCGCGCCGCGCGAGGCCTACCAGCTTGACCCAGACAAGGTGCAGCCCTTCTTGCAAGCCGGCCGCGCCGGCCGCCGACGGGCCCTGGCCGAGGCCTGGCGCGACAGCCGCGAGTGGAACGATCTGTTGCAGGTGCCGGGGCTGGTGTTCGAGGGCACGGGCTGGCGGAATGACCCGCATGCGGCGCGGCAGGCGGTGCTGGGCCTGCTGGCCGGCGTGCCGCCGGGCGTGTGGTGGTCGACCGAGGCTTTTGTGGCGGCCGTTAAAGACCGCCAGCCTGATTTTCAGCGCCCGGCCGGCGACTACGACTCGTGGTATATCCGCGCGGCCAGCGGGGCCTACTTGCGCGGCTTCGACCACTGGGAGGCGGTGGATGGTTGGCTGGTGCGCTGGATGATCGGCCAGCCGCTGCACTGGCTGGGCCTGGTAGACGTGACCCCACCCGGCGTGGAGCCTGGCTTTCGCCTGACGCCGGCGGGGGCCGCGCTGCTCGGCCGCGCCGGCTGGGAAGACGAGCCTGATAGCGCGCCCACGGCCGCGTTCGAGTTGAGCCCGACCGGCTTTGTGCGCGTGCCGGCCGACGCCAGCGGCTACGACCGCTTTCAGCTGGCGCGCCTGAGCGATTGGCTGCCGCCTGAGTTCCTGGCCGAGCCGTTGGTTTACCACTATCGCCTGTCGCCGGCCGCGCTGGCGCGGGCCGCCAAGAAGGGCATTACCGTGCCGCGCATTGTGCAGTTCTTGGAGCGCGTGGCCGCCGGGCACCCGGCCCTGCCGGCGCTCGCGGCCGCGCTGCGGCGCTGGGAGCACAGCGGCCCTGAAGCGGCGCTGCTCGATGCGGTGGTGCTGCGCGTGGCCGGCCCCGATCTGCTGGAGGTGCTGCGC
This sequence comes from Anaerolineales bacterium, assembly GCA_038252885.1. GTDB lineage: Bacteria > Chloroflexota > Anaerolineae > Anaerolineales > UBA6663 > JADZEK01. Next base: position 1,009 of record JBBRZY010000619.1, read on the forward strand.
CGCACGCCTGGCCTGCGCGATCTGCTGGGTGAGAGCCTGGGGCCGACGGCCGTGGCGGTGCGGCGCGAGCACGCGGCCGAGGTGCGCGCCGCGCTGGCCGAGTTGGGCATCTTGGCCGATGGCGAGTTGCCCTCCGCCAAAGCGCCTGCGCCGCCCGCGCCGCCTGCCCCCGCCCCTTAAGGTTCGTGCTGATCAGCGCCGATTGCGCCGCAGCCAGAATCAAAAAAGGGAGCCAGCGCATTGTGCCTGGCTCCCTTTTGGTTGCGGTGGTGCGCCCTACAGCCAGTACTTGCGCGCTTTGAACTCCGACTCGGCTTTGGTAGCGATCCCCAAGATTTCCTGCGCGGCCTTCTTGGTCTTGGCCACCTTTTGCGCCGGGTCGGCGACCGTCGCCGTCACGTTTCTGCCGGCGTAGTCCCAATCGCCCTTGGTGTATGGCAGCCAGTTGGCGTGGATGTCTTTGACGCCGGGATCCATTTCGGCCAACTTGGCCAGCGAGGTGCCCACGCCGCGCACATCTTCCTTCCACAGCTTGCCGTAGTCATCCTTGTCGCCGCTGGCGACCACCGCCTTGGCCCGGGCTTTGGTGCTGAGCAGGTAGCGCTTGATGTTGATGATCGGGTTGGCGAGCTTGGCGCCCATCGCCACGGCGTCGTTGATGGTCTTGATCATCTCGTCAATCATCGTCATCAAGGCCGGCTTGTTGAGCGGGGCCAGGGCGACTTTGTACGCCGCCAGCCCCTTGCTGAGCGGGGTGAGGGTCTTCACCTGCGCCAGCCGGGCCGCGTTGCCGCTTTTGCCCTTCGCCGCATTGAAATAAGCGTCGAGCAGCGCCCCCATGTTGACCCCTTTGACCAGGCCCGACTTGACGCCGGCGGCCTTACGGGCGGTGACCCATTGTGCGTGTGTGTGAATCATTGGACGGTCTCCTTTATGAACGCCTGCCCGCGGGCCCCGTGCCGCAGGTGGCTAATACAAAGTTTCCGGGCGGCACAGTGCCGCCCAGGTGGATAGACTATGTTTAGCACCAAAGCGCGCGCCCTGCCTGACCCGAACCCTAACAGCGGCTGACAATCCGCCGACTGGGCAGCGCCAGGCGCGGGCAGACAGACCACCGGCGAGGCCGGGCGGCACAGACACAAGTTGTTGGGGTGCGCGTGGGTGCAGACTTGGCCCAATTGTAGGCCGAACGCCCGCCGCGTCAAACGGTGGCGCGTAAGTGGGAGCATTTCAGTCTGGGGGCCAATTTTGTAATAGGCTAGTCAGCCGGCAACGTCGAGACAGGTTCTCACCGCAAAAAGAGGTTGTGAGACTTCGGATCTGACCGAAGGAAATTTTTACCAGGGGTGGGTGGACAAGCCCACCCACCCCTGGTAAAAATTTCTGGCTGGCCCAAGACGGCAGCGGCCCTAAAGGGCGCGCAAACCGGCTGGCCGCAAGGATAGGCGCGCCGGTAAGTCGATTACCTCGGCGGCGAGTATCGCTGGCGAGCGCGCGGATTAGCCTGACCCAACGCCTAGCGCTGGCCGCGACGGTCCGGAGGTTTTGCCCCCAAACTGAGATACAACCCCGCGCAAGTTGCCTCTTGCCAACGGCGCGTTTCTTTTCTACCCTAGGCGCATGTCCAATCCCTCGCCGTTGCTCCGCGCCGCCGAGGTTTTTCAGGCCGCTTTTCACACTGCGCCCACGTTCACGGCCCGCGCCCCCGGCCGGGTGAACTTGCTGGGTGAGCATGTGGATTACAACGGCGGCTGGGTGCTGCCGGCCGCGATTGACCGCGCCGCTTATGTGGCCGCCGCGCCTGGCGCGGACGGGCTGATCGAGATTGAAGCGCCCGACCTGAACGCCCGCACCAGTTTTCGGCTGGCCGACCTGGACGCTAAGGTCGACGCCGCCGGCGGCCCGCTGCCGCGCTGGGCGTGGTACCCGGCCGGCGTGGCGTGGGCGCTGCGCGAACAGGGCTTGGAAGTGAAGGGGCTGCGCGCGGTGCTGGCCTCGAATGTGCCGGTCGGGGCGGGGCTGTCGTCGTCGGCGGCGGTGGAGGTGGCCTTCGCCACGGCCTGGCAGCACCTGGGCGGGTGGCGGCTGCCGCCGCTGGAGTTGGCCCGCGCCTGCCAGCGTGCCGAGAATAAATACGTCGGTGTCAACAGTGGGCTGATGGATCAGTTCGCCTCGGCCTGCGGGCGGGCCGGCCACCTGCTGCGGCTTGACTGCCGCACGCTGGAGTGGCAGACTGCACCGCTGCCGGCGGGCGTGAGCATTGTGGTAGCCGACACCACGCTGCGCCGTGAGCTGAGCACGAGCGAGTACAACACGCGCCGCGCCCAATGTGAAGAAGCGGCGCGCGGGTTGCGCGCGGCGCTGCCTAACGATGCCATTCAAGACCTGCGGGATGTCTCGGTGGCGGACTTCAACGCGCACGCCGCGAGCCTCGACCCGGTGGTGGCGCGCCGCGCGCTGCACGTGGTGGAGGAGTGCGGCCGTGCCCAGGCCGCCCTCGGCCTACTATCTGCCGGGCGCGTGGCCGACTTCGGCCAACTGATGAACGCCTGCCACGCCAGCCTGCGCGACCTGTA
>JBBRZY010000620.1:0-3580 GCA_038252885.1 Anaerolineales bacterium
CGGTCTTCGCACAGCCGTCGGCGAGCGCGGCCACGCCTCAGTTGACTTGGCGCTCACCGGACAACAATTCTCAAGGAGTTGCGTTGCTACTCGGCGGGGCCTGGCCGGCGCGCTTCTCGGCGCGCTGGACATAGCGGCAAACGGGAAAACCGCTGCACCCAACAAAGGGCCCATATTGACTGGTCCGTTGGGCCAGCGGCTGGCCGCATTGGGGGCAGACGCCCAAGGCGCTGGCGCCCTCGGGATTTGGTTCGGCAGCTTTGGGGCGGCCGCGTTTGTTGCGGCCCTGGCCACCGGTGCGTTTGGTGCCCGTGCTTTTGCGCCCCGCGCCTTTCCGGCCCCCACCTTTGCCCTTACCTGGCCATTTACGCGCCGGGGCTACGCCCGCCACCTGAATCTTCGGCGCGGCGGCGATGGCCGCTTGGGCCTGGTCGATCAGGGCCGAGAGCGGGGTCCACAACTCGGCCATGACCGCCGTCCAGCGCGCCGCGCCGTTGGCAATGTCGTCGAGTTGATCTTCCAAGCGGGCGGTGAAGCCCACCTCAAACACGCTGGGGAAGTGCGCGACGAGAAAGTCGCACACCACGCGGCCGAGCTCGGTCGCGCTCAGGCCGCGCCCGGCGGCGGCTTTGCCGACGTAGTCGCGCTGATAGAGCGTATCCAAGATGCTGGCGAAGGTGCTGGGCCGGCCAATGCCCAGGCGCTCCAATTCTTGAATCAGCGCGGCATCGGTGAAATAGGGCGGCGGTTGGGTGAAGTGCTGCTGCGGAAGCAGATTGTGGCAGAGCAGATCGTCGCCCTTGGCCAGGGGCGGCAGCTGCTCGTTGTGGGCGGTGTCTTCGTCGGCGGGCTCGTCGCTCACGTCGTACACGCGCAGGAAACCGGGATCGAGCAATTGGCGACCTGTCGCGCGAAAGACATAGGGCAGCAGCACGCCGTCGCGGCTGGTGATGACCGTGACGGTCGTGACGTTATAGACGGCGGGCTTCATCTGGCTGGCCATAAAGCGCCGCCAGATCAAGGTGTAAAGCTGATCCTGAGCGGGCGTCAGGTGTTCGCGGATCTTGGCCGGCAGCCGGTCGGGCTGAGTGGGGCGGATGGCCTCGTGGGCCTCCTGCGCGTTCTTGACTTTCTTGGTGTAGTTGGGCGGGCTGGCTGGCAGCGCGTCTTTACCGTAGATGCGCTCGATGACTTCGCGCGCGGCCTGCTGCGCCTCGGGCGCCACCTGGGTGCTGTCGGTGCGCATGTAGGTGATAAGACCCACCTGCCCTTCGCCTGGCAGGGTGACGCCTTCATATAGCTGCTGCGCGATCTGCATCACCTGCTTGGCGGGCCAATGCAGCCGGGCCGAGGCGTCGCGCTGGAGGGTGGAGGTGATGTAGGGCGGATAGGGATTGCGGTTGCGGCGGACTTGGCTAACGTCGCTCACCCGCCAGGCCGCGCCGTTGAGCGCGTCAATGACGGCCTGCGCTGCGGCTTTGTTCTTGAGTTCAGCCTTATCTTTGCCGATGCGATACAGGCGTGCCCGGAAGCGCGGCGCCTCGGGCTTGGCCAGCTCGGCGTCGAGAGTCCAGTATTCGTCAGGGACAAACGCCTCGATCGCCCGGTCGCGCTCGACCACCAGCCGCAGGGCCACGCTCTGCACCCGCCCGGCCGAAAGCCCCGGTGGGCCGGCGATGCCCTTCCAGAGCACCGGCGACACCTGATAGCCCACCAGCCGATCCAACACGCGCCGGGCTTGCTGAGCGTCGACCAACTGCATGTTAAGCGTGGAGGGATGCGCCACGGCGGCGCGCACCGCATCGGGCGTGATCTCGTGGAAGCGGGCGCGCAGCACGCGCTTGCCCTTAAGCTCCGCCTGGCACGCCTGGGCGATGTGCCAGGCGATGGCCTCGCCTTCGCGGTCGGGGTCGGTCGCCAGCAGGATCGGGTCGCAGCCGGCGATGGCCTGGCGCAGTTCGGCCAGGGTCTTGCGGGCGCGCGGCACGAGGTGATAGGTGGGCTTGAAGCCGGCGTCGAGCGCCACGCCCAACTCCTTGGCTGGCAGGTCGCGCACGTGGCCAAGGCTGGCGCGGACGGTGTAGCCAGCGCCGAGGTATTGGCGCAGGGCTTTGGCTTTGGTGGGGCTCTCAACGATGACAAGCGTGGTCATGGCCGGAGCAATACTAACACAGATGTTCTAGGGCGACGGCTTTCGCTGCGCGACAGCTTGATATGGTGCAGGCCTCGGCCCAAGCCGGACGAGACGCGCCGGCCGTGTATGTCGCACTAGATTCGGCCATCAACACGCAATAGTCGGCGAGCGCAAAGATGTCGCTCACGTTTTGCCTGGCAGAAACGGGCCAGGGCAGCAACCGGGAATACGGCTCTATCGCATGGCATGTAATAGTTGCAGTATCTCATTGACAGGGATGACTTCTTGTTCCAACTTCAAGCCCGAACTTAGAAGCGCACTAATCAAATCAGCGCAATCAGCCAATGCGGCAGCATCCCGCAGCGCCATGAGCGCCGGTCGATCACCGGCCGCCAAAGGTTGGGCCAACCGTTGATAGCGATCAAAGGTCTCGACGCCCATGCCCAGGGTGCCTACCTGAACGACGTGTTTGCGCAAGTGGGCCAGAATGCGCAGTCCGCCGGCATCCAGGTCACCCCAATGGTAGAAGCGCAAGTCGGGCCGCGCCGACTGCAACTGCTGTAAGAGGGTGATCACGGCCGGACTGGCAAAGCCGCCGGTGTAGATCACCAAGGTGTCAGCGGGGCGATGGTTGGTTAGCTCGCTAAAGCTCGTGGCGTTTTCGACCGTGACGACAGCTTGGGCGGCGCAACGCGCCACGCTGGTGTGGCGCAGCATGGCAGCTGACAGTCCGAGGCTGGGCACAAAGCCGGTTAGATCGAACGGTTGGGCGTTGTCGGTGAGCACCAGTGGGCCGCCGAGCGCCACGTATTCAGGCACACGCTCCAGGCCAAAGGCCCGCAGCAGACTGCCGTCATCGTCGCCAAAGTCGGCGGCAACCGGCGCATGGCGGCGGAGAATGGTCAAGACCTTGCCGCGCAGTGTCCCGAAGCGTTTACTGTCGCCCAATACCTGGGCGCTGAAGAGCCGCTCCAATGTGGGCGCCCGCAGCTGCGCCAGAGCGGCCAGCACCTGTAACAAGTCGCGGTTAGCGGGTGGATCGTCCAGCGCCAGCGGGGCGACCGACCGCTGGGCCTGAAGTTGGTCACCGGCCCAGGCGATGAAATTCGACTGCCACGGGCTATGGATGGACTGCGCCGCCAAGAGCGCGCGCAACTCTGCCGCTTGCACCGACCAGGGCGTGCGCTCCAGCAGGGCATACAAGGCCGGGGCCCCCTCCGCGGCCAGATCCACAGCCGCCAGCCAATTGCCGGCCTCGTGCTTCTCCCAATGCAGGCGCAGGCAGCCCTGATCGGCCAGCGCGCTCAGGGCCGCATTGGCCGTCTGCCGGGGGGCGGCGTGCTGGCGTGAGAAATAATCAGGGTAATCGGCTTCCTTAAGGCGCACCCGCACCACCGTCTTGCGCGCGGCTTGCTCACCCCGCGCGAGTAGTCGCTCCAGGATCGC
>JBBRZY010000621.1:0-3579 GCA_038252885.1 Anaerolineales bacterium
ACGGCCAAGCCGCCATGTATAATATCGGCCTGAGCCAGTGAAATATTGTGATCGGAGAAACTCCGTGCGGTATTCTGTGCGTCGCAGTGTTGTCCTAATTGTTAGCCTGTTGGCCCTAGTGGCCTGCACGCCGGGTGTGCCCACCGGCCCGGTGAGCTTGCTGCGCGAGACGCACACGCCCGGCGCCAGCCGCACCACAACCCCGTTCCCAACCCGCACCCCGGCCGCCGCGCCGGCGATGACCATTGACCCGAACGCGATTTACCTGGCGACCTTCAAGACCGCCAAAGGCGACATCGTGGTGCAGTTGTTCGCCGACAAGGCACCGATTACGGTCAACAACTTCGTCGCCCTGGCGCGCGCGGGCTACTACGACAACACCACCTTTCACCGGGTACTACCGAACTTCATGGCACACGGCGGCGACCCGACCCGCCCCGGCGGCGGCGGGCCGGGCTACACTTTTCAAGACGAGTTTCACCCCGACCTGCTGTTCAACGAGCCGGGGTTGTTGGCGATGGCCAATGCCGGCCCGAACACCAACGGCAGCCAGTTCTTCCTCACCACCGCCCCCACACCGAACCTCAACCGCGTTCACACGATCTTCGGCAAGGTAGTGGACGGCATGGCGGTGCTGTTGTCGCTGACGCTGCGCGACCCGGCGGCCAACCCCGACTTCCCCGGCGACACACTGGAGACGGTGGAAATTGAAGAGGTGGGCGCGAGCCTGCTGCCGCCGCCGACGGCCACGCCCGTGCCGGTGACGCCGAAAGTGGAGTCGGGCCGCCCGCTGGCCGACCTGCCCATCGCCGAGCGCGAAGGGCTGTATACCAGCCGCCCGGCCATGACGGTTGACCCCAATAAGACCTACACCGCGACGATTAAGACCACGAAAGGCGATATTGTGGTGGCGCTCAACGCCGCCGCCGCGCCGGAAACGGTGAACAACTTCATCGTGCTGGCAAACCTGGGCTACTACGACAACTTCCCGATCAGCTACGCCGACCCGACGCGCTTTCTGTTGACCGGCTCGCCGGCCGCCGTCCCGTCCAGCGACATTGGCTACACCCTGCCGTCTGAAGTCGGGCTGAGCAATGTGGCCGGCGCGGTCGGCGCCTGGTTCCGCGACGACAAACTCGCCTCCAGCGGCAGTGAGTTTTACATCATGCTGGTGGATAACCCTGGCTTGGACACGCAGTTCACGGTGTTCGGCATCGTGGTTGAAGGGCTAGACCTGGCGGCGACGCTGTCGGTAGAAGCCGGCGACTTAATTGAAACCATCACCATCGCAGAGCACTAAACGAAACGGAGCGCGGGCATGGATTTAGGACTAACCGGCAAGGCAGTGTTTGTGGCGGGCGCGAGCAAGGGGCTGGGCGCGGCCACGGCCCGCCAGTTCGCGCGCGAGGGGGCGCGGGTGGCGATTAACGGGCGCGAGGGGGCGCGGCTGGCGGCGATGGCGGCCGATATTCAGGCGGAGACCGGCGGCGAAGTGCTGCCCGTGGCCGGGGATGTGAGCCAGGCCGAAGACATCGAGCGCGTCGTGGCGCAGGCCGCCGAGCGCTTCGGCGGGTTGGATATCTTGGTGACCAATGCCGGCGGGCCGCCGCCCGGCAAGTTCGATGATTTGGACGATGCCGCCTGGCAAAAGGCGATTGACTTGCAGTTCATGAGCACCATCCGGCTGATCCGCGCCGCGCTGCCACACCTGCGTAAATCGGCCACGCCCGCCGTGCTGTCGGTCAGCTCGATCACGGTCAAGCAGCCGATCAACACCCTGCTGCTGTCGAACAGCATCCGCATGGCGACCGTCGGGCTGATTAAGAGCCTGGCGCTCGACTTGGGCGCGGAGGGCATTCGCTTCAACAGCATCCTGCCCGGCACGGTGGGGACCGGCCGCATCAAACAGCTTAACGCCGCCGCCGCCCAACGCGAAGGCCTGACCGAGGAAGAAGTGGATAAGCGCACCGCCGCCAGCATCCCGCTCGGCCGCATTGGCGACCCACAGGAGTTCGCCAACGCGGCGGTGTTCCTGTGTTCCCCCGCCGCCAGCTTCGTCACCGGCATCATGTTCAGCATCGACGGCGGGGCGTACAAGGCGACCTCCTAGGGCAGGGCGAGGGTGTGGGGTAATGGTGTAATTCTTACCCAATTGGCCGAATAGGAATTTCTCTGCTAACATACGCTCACTTGGTGCTATTTTTCACCACCCCAAAGATTGACGCCCGTGGTTGATACGACGAACGACATTTCTCTGAGCGAGTTTCTGCGGTTGGCGCTGCCGGTGGGCACCCAACGGCCAGAAGTGCTCGGACGCGAGCAGGTGGTCAAGTGGGTGGTCATGGCGGGCGCGGGCGTTGTGCCGACGGCGGGCGACTTCGTGCTGTGCGGCGTGGCCCCCACGCGCAAAGATTTGGCCGCCTGGGCCGCGCAGGGCGTCACCGGCGTGGCCGTGCCGGCCGGCGTGGTTGTCAACGCGCCCGCCGGCTCTGAAATGCCTGTAATGGTGCTGCCCGAAGGCGCGTTGCTGCGCGACATTCAACGGGCGGCGCTCGAGCTCATCGTCAATCGCCAATCGTATCTGATGGAGCGCGGCGCGCTGGTGGCGCAAACGCTCACCCAACGCGCGCTCGAAGGCGCTGGGCTGGAAGGCCTGGCACGGGCCATGGCCGACCTGACTGGCAAGACCGTCGTCGTGCAAGACAAGCGGCTGAAGACGCTGGCGCAGGCCGTGGCCCCGGCCATGAGCCATGTGTGGACCGACGTGATTGACGCGCTCAGCTCGTTCAGCCAACTGCCGGAGGGTCTGCGCGACCGCCGGCAGGCCGCCGCGCTGGCCGGGCTGCGCGATCAATCGCTGCCCGGCGGCCTTATGCGCCTCGTCTGCCCAATTGTGGCGCAGGGCATGGCGCGCGGCTATCTCTCGGTCATTGGCTCGTCCGGCGACCTGGACGCGCTCGACCAACTCGTCGTTGAATACGGCGCGGCGGCGTGCGCGTTAGAGATGGCGAAGGCCAAGGCCGTCAGCGACGCCGAGAAGCGCGCCCATGGCGACTTCATTGACGCAGTGCTGACCGGCAGCCTGCCGACCGACGAACTGGTGCGCTGGGCGCAGCGCATCGGCACGGCGGTGGACACCCCGCACGCCGCGCTGGTGTGGCGCTGGGGCGGGGCCGCCGGGGCCGTCAACGCGCCCAGCGTGCGCCGGCTGGAGACCATTGTCAACCAGTCGGTGGTGCAGCAAGCCGCCACGGCGCTGGTGCGCCCGCGCGGGGCCGAGGTGGTGGTCTTCTGCGGCGTCGGCGCGCTCGACCGGCCCGACGCGGCGGTGGAACTGGCCCAGGCCATCCGTAAGGCGGCCTTAACTGAGTATCCGCAGCTCGCGGTCTACGGCGGCATTGGCCGCCCAGCGGGTGAGTTGCCGGAATGGAAAGACTCGTACCGCGAGGCCTCGCAAGCCATGGGCATGGCGGCCCGACTGCACGAGCAAAAGCCGCTCTACTTCGGCGACCTGTCGGTCTACCGGCTGCTCTTCCAGTTGGAGGGCAACCCTGAGCTCGAAGCCTTCTGCCGCGAGGC
>JBBRZY010000622.1:0-3574 GCA_038252885.1 Anaerolineales bacterium
GGCCGACGCGCTGGAACGGCTGGCGCAGCCGCAGGCCTTCCCGGAACTCAAGCAGTGGCTGAATGGACCGCTATCGGCCAACCGCCGCCGCTATCGCCCGCTGGATTGGTATTTACATCAACTGCGCCGGCACGAGGCCCAGTTGAACCCGCCTTCACTGGGCTATGTACACGGCGACTGCCACAGCCGCAACCTGATGCTCAGCCGCGACCTGACGACCTGCCGCTTCGTGGACATCGAGACGCTGACCAGCGCCGAAGACTACGTGGTGGATTACGGCCTGCTGCTGGAAGATGTGGCGCTGTACCAATCGCTGCCGTACGGGGGCGAGCGCGGGCGAATGGAATGGGATGAGATTCAGACGACGCGGCCTACCAACGCGCGCCAGACGCTCGACAACTTCATTGCCTACCCCCCGTTCCCGCGCTCGGAGGCGGTGCTGGCCTTTCAAACCGAACTGATCGGCGGGCTGCGCACCTACGCCGAGGGGCTGGGCGACGAGGGCTGGCAGCGCCGGCTGTGGCTGGCAATTGCGCGCGGGCTGCTGCTGCTGGCCAGCCGCCAACTGACCAGCCACACGATCGAGCCGCAGCGGCGGTCGCGCGGGCCGCGCTATGTGAACGACACCAAGCTGGTGCAGGTGGCCTACGCCGAGGCGCTGCGGCTGCTGCGCGAGCTGACCGAGCACTTGAGCGTGCGCAAGGCCATACCGCTGCCGGCCCTGCCCTTCCCGGGTGAGCATCGGGCGCCGGCCGCCGCCACGCCCGCGCCGGTGGCGGCGCTGATTAACGCGCTGGGCGCGAGCCTGGGCGACAGAGCGGAGCGGCGGGCGGTGGCCGAACGCCCGTACCTGACTGACTATGTAACCCGCTCGGGGCAGCGGCTGATCGTGCGGGTGCATACACAAGCCGCCGCGCCGGTGCTGTATCTGGCGGCGCGGCCCGAGCAGTTGATTGACCCGCAGCATTTGGCCGCGCCGCTGCTGGCGGACGATGCGCCGGTGGCCGCGCCGGGGCTGGGCAGCCGGGTGGCGCTCGCAGCGGCGGCGCAGGCCATGCCAGCGCTGCTGGACCTGGTGGCGCAGGCGCAACAACTCGCGGACCTGGCGGGGTAAGGCGATGAGTGAGTTACCGATCCCTGTGAGCTTTCGAGCCGAGACGGTGCAGCAGGTGGTGCGGCTGCTGCGGTCGGGCGAGTCGTGCGCGCTGGTGGGCGTGGGCAGCTCGGGCAAGAGCAACATCGCCCGACACCTGGCGCGGGCGGACGTGCGGCAGGAATACTTCGGCGCGGAGGCGGCGGCCACAGTGGTGGCCTACCTGAACTGCAAACCGTTCGCGCAGCGCGCGCCGGCCGAGTTCTATCTGTATGTGCTTGACCAAGTGGGGCGTGCGCTGGAGGCCGCGGTTGACGCGGGCGCTTTGGCGACGGTGCGGCCGGCACTGGCCGACTTGTGGCAAGCGGCCCAGGCCGACCCGGCCGGGTTGGCGCGCCGCAACCTGGATTTGGGGCTGGGCGCGCTGGTGCAGGCCGGGGCGCTGCACATCCTGCTGGTACTGGACGACTGCGACGACCTGTTTCGGTACGCGCCGCCGGTGTTGTTCTCGGACCTGCGCGGGCTGCGCGACAACTACAAGGTGCGCGTGGTCTACCTGACGCTGACGCGCCGTGAGCCGGGCTTCCTGCGCGACGACACGCCCGAGTTCGAGGAGCTGTTCGAGTTGTTGTCGTCCCCCGGCCACACGCTGCCGGTGGCACCGTATGTGGAGAGCGACGGGCTGCTGATGCTGCGGCGGCTGGCCGCGCGCCAAGCGCCGCCGCGCAATTTGAGCGAGCCGGAGGCCCGCCGCCTGTTCGACTTGAGCGGTGGCCACGCCGGGCTGCTGAAGGCGCTGTTCTTTGCCACGCAGTACGCGCCGGAGTTGGCGGCGCTGGTCATGTCGCCGACGGAGTGGGTGCGGCTGGCCGACAACGCCGACGTGGAGGGCGAGTGCCGCAAGATTTGGGACAGCCTGGAAGTGGAAGAGCAAGATGACCTGCGCCGGCTGGCGCGGCAGCAAGCAGCCTCGGCGGACGGGCTGCGGCGGCTGGAACGGCGCGGGCTGGCGCGGGCGCACTTCAACCACGCGCCGGAGGTGTTCTCGCCGGTGTTTGAGCACTGCCTGAAAGCGATTCTGGGCGACACGACGGACGGGGCGGCTGCCACACCGCCGCCGGCCGCCGCGGTGGTGTTCTTGGAGCTAGGGCGGCAGGTGCGCGTGGAGGGGCAGTTGGTGACCAACCTGCTCGCGCCCGAGTATGAGGTGTTGCGCTGCCTGACTGTGGCCGCACCCGAGTCGTGCGAGCGGCTGACGCTGATCGAGGCGATGCGGCTGGCCGAGCAGCACGAGCGCGCCGGCCGGCAGCATGGCGACCCGCTGCGCCGGTTGGACAACTACCTGCGCCAGTTGAAGGCGAAGCTGGGGCCGGCCGGGCGGCGCATTCAGCCGGCGGGGGATGGTTACCGGTGGGAGCCGTGAGAGTGCCACGGTGGGAGCCGTGAGAGTGCCACGGTGGGAGCCGTGAAAGAGCCACGGTGGGAGCGATGAGATGAAACGACCCGAGGACTACGACCGCGACTATCCGCCGCTGCTGCGGCTGCTGCTATTTGTGGGACGGCCGATGGGGCTGACGTTTGTGCCGCAGCACAACGTGCAGGTGATCAACCGCATGGGGCGCTACGCGGGCGTTAAGGGGCCAGGGCTGATGTACTACAACCGCTTCACCGAGACGTTGGGGCCGCTAGTTTTTATTGGCGGGCAAATCCGCGAGTACGAACTGGACAACATCATCTCGCGCGATGTGCTGCCGGTGACAATGCATGTGTCGGCCACGATTGCCTACGACCCGAACCAGGGGGTGGAACTGGCGTCGGTGCTGACCCGCATTCCGCGCGAGGCGTATGTGGGCATCGCCGGCACGTACATTCGGTGGGGGCTGCTGGCGGCGGCCAACGAGTTTACGGCCACCGAGCTGACGCGGCACGATGTGCGGGCGCAGATCGAGAATGCGGTGCGCGACCGGGCGAATGACGAGGCGAACTTCTTGGGCCTCAAGATCATGGGCAAGCTGCGCATTACGCGCGTGACGCTGCCGGCCACGCTGAGCGAACGGCACGAGACGATTGCGCAGCGGCGCGCCAATATTCTCGCGGGCGGCGACTTTCACCCAGTGGAGTATCGGCGGGCGCTGGTATCGGAAGTGATCGAGCACCTGGCGAGCAGCGGCGGGGCCGAGTCGTTCTTGAACTTTGGGGAGATGCTGGACAACTACGCGGCTGAGAAGTCGCCGCTGACCGGGCAGCCGCGCCTGACGGACGCGCCCAACATCATCGAGCAGCCGGCACGGTTGGAGGACAGCCGCGCGCCGCTGGACGCCCCGCCGCCCAAATCGGACGACCAAGCCGACAATCCCCCGCCTAACCGACGCAACCGCAGCCGGCTGTAGGGCTGTGCGCCCCCACGCCTCCAACACCTTATTGCAGTAATGGGTGGCTGGGAGATTTCATATCTGACCGAAGGAAATTCTTATCAGGGGA
>JBBRZY010000623.1:0-3554 GCA_038252885.1 Anaerolineales bacterium
CAACGCGGCGCTGCTGGCGGGGTTCTCGCGCGCGATGGTCGAGGTGAAGGCCACGCTCGGGCCGCAATGGGAGGCGGAGGCGTGGGATAAGGGCTGGAGCAAGGTGTACGAGGTGCTGCCCTACGAGCCGTTCAGCACCGAGACGCTGGCCGACACGGCCCAGCGGCTAGCGCGGGCTATTGCCGTGCTGCAACCGATTTTGGAGGAGTTGTCGGGCTAGTAGGTCTTGACGTTGACGCCGCGCACACCGGGCACGGCCTGGGTGACGGCCATGACAGCCTGCGCCTCGGTGTCGGTGAAGCGCCCGATGAGAGTGATCTGCGCGAAGACGGCCGTGACTTCGTAGCCAGGGGGGATGGCTTGGGTGCGCGGGTCGGTAGCCAGGGCCTCGGCCACGCTGCGGCTCAGGTTGCCGTCATCCACCAATGCGTTGTGGACGCTCTCGACGCCGGGGACGTCGGCCACAGCGCGCTCGACTTCAACGGCCACCATGGGCGACTGGACTGCGCCGTGCAGAGTGAGGTGCCCTGCGGCCACCTGCACCACCACCTGCGCGCGCGACGAGCGCACGAGGTCGAGTTGGTTGAGCGCCGTGTGGACCGCGTCGAGCAGGTCCAGGTCGCGGTCGGTTAAGGTTAGGGTGGTAGAAGTATCCGCGTCCATCACAGCATGTCTCCTGGCGCAGACCGGCGGGCGCCGGTCACAGATAGAACAGACTATACCCCGCTCGGCCTAATTTGTCATTTCTAATGCCTCAAACCCCGCCCACCGTTCGCCCCGCCACGCTGGCCGATGTGCCGGCCATCGTCGCCATCCATCGGTCGGACATTGTCACGTGGAAGCGCTGGGACGCCGAGGGGCTGGCGCACCTGGCGAACTATGCCGACTTGCAGCCGTACGAGCGCTGGCTGAACGGCGGCCCGTGGCTGGATGAGACGACCTACGCGCACTTTCTGGCGCGGCTGCTGGAGCCGGACAGCGGCGGGGCGGCCTGGGTGGCCGAGGCGGAGGGCCAGGTGCGGGCGGTGGCCGAGGCCTGGCTGGGGCAAGAGCCGCCGCCGCTGGGCCGCAGCCTTGATTTGGGGGTGCTGTACACGCTGCGGGGTCACGCGCGCCAGGGGCTGGGCACGGCGCTGCTCGACGCGGTGCGGGCGCACGCGCAGGCGGCCGGCGGCGACACGCTGACGGTGACGCACGCCGAAGCGCCGCGCTTCTATGCCAAGCAGGGGTTTGAGGCGGCTGAGACCTGGCGGCGGGTGCGGCTGGCACCGCTGGCGGGGCACACGCGCTACCAGGCGGAGGCGCTGACGCCCGGCCGGTATGACGCCCCCGACGGCGTCAGCGGCTGGGCGATGATGCTGGGCCGTTATCAATCGGCGCGGCAGGAGTGGGAGCGGGTGCGGCCCGGCGCGCAGCCGACGTTTGCGGCCTGGCACGACTTGCGCACGGAGGTCTGGCGGCTGGTGGTGCGGCGCACGCCGGCGGTGCTGGTGCTGGATGAGCAACCCCGCGAGCGCGGCGTGGCCGATGTGCACCTGTGGACGCCGGAACCAGCGATCTCGCGGCAACTGCTGGCGGCGATCCGCGACCGAGCCGCCCGCAGCGGCTTCACGGAGTTGATGTGCTTCGCGGCTGAGCCGACGCTGGCGGCGCTAGGCCCGGGCTGGCGCGATGATGGCTACAAGCAGCAGATGTTCCGAGAGCAGTTGCGCTGAGCGCCACGCGGTCGCGCAGGGGCGGGTGAGAAGGCTGACATTCAGCGGCTAGCGCGGGTTGGGGCGATGTTCGGCGGACGGGCGCCAGCCGGGTGCTGGCGGCTGGGCGCGGCCGATGTCAGCTAGGCGGCAGGTGGAGTTCACGCAGGTGGCCGAGTCTGGCGTAGAGTCTTAGGTGCGGGTGGGGAGGCAGACCCCGCACTTGGAGGAGACACCATGCACGGGCATCATCATTTCGGCGGCGGCGGCGGGCACGGGTGGGGGCACGGCTGGGGCGGCGGGGGCTTCGGGTGGTTCTTTCCGGCCCTGCTGGTAGGCAACCTGATTGCGGGCATGTTCGACCGGCGGCCGATGGCGGAGGCGTGGCCGCCCTTTGCGCCCCAACCGCCGCAGACGCCGCCGGCCCCAGCGCAACCCGCTTCGGCCAGCACCACGCCGGCTGCGCGCGTGACTCGCCAGAACTGCCAGCACACGGTAGAGGCTGGGTTCGCCTTTTGCCCGCAGTGCGGCGCGAAGGTGACGCCGGCTACCTGCCGCTATTGCGGCGCGCTGTTGAAGGCGGAGATGCGCTTCTGCGGGCAGTGCGGCGGGCCGCGGCGGTAGGCGCATGGTCGGCTGAGTGCGGCCGGAGCAGGCACGACAAACGAAGGAGCGAGGCAGGCATAGACCTGGCTCGCTCCTTTTGTTTTGGCCGGCGCTAGGGCAACGGGCCAGTGTGCGTGGCGAGGAAGATGCTGGTGGTGGTGTTGGGCGTATCGACTTCCCAAAACAAGTAGAGCGTGTCGGCGTGCAGCAGGACGTTGGTGAACCAGAAGTGCTGCGCGCCGGGGATGGCCTGGGGCTTGAGCACCGGGTTGGCCGCGGCGCGCTGCCACACAAGCCCGTCGGCGCTGGTGGCGTAGCCGAGGGCCATGCGCTGGCCGTTGGTGTCGGCCACGCCGCGATAGAACATGACCCACGTTCCGTCGGCGGCGGCGAAGACGCGCGGCTGATGCACCCAGGATTTATCCCACTGGGCGGTGGGGTCGCCGGTGAGCACCGGGTCGCTGGCGGACAGGGCGGCGCTGGTGGTGGCCGGGTCGTTGTACTTGGTCCAGTGGATGCCGTCGGGCGAGGTGGCGCGGCCAATGGCCTGCACGATGTTGGCCGCCGACTGACCGCTGTAGTACATCACATAGCCGTCGCCGTCGCGGACGACGTCGGGGGCGAGGACTTGCTGGCCGTCCCAGGCGCCGGCGGGGCCGGCGGTGAGCACGGGCGCGGGGTCGACGGTCCACGGGCCGGTGGGGGCGGGGGCAGTGGCGCGGCCGATGCTGCCGTGAGTGGGGAAGGCGGCGGTCTGCCAGGTGTAGAAGTAGAGCACCCAGGTGCCGTCGGGCTCGACCAGGACGCTGGAGGCCAGCGCGGCCAGGCCGGCATAGGGCACGTCGGCGGTGCCCAGGATGGGGTCTTCACTCACCTCGGTCCAGGTGACGCCATCGGGGGAGGTGACGTAGCCGATGTTGACGACGGCCGGCCAGCCTTGGAAGCCGTTGCGGAACAGGTGGAAGGCGCCATCGGCGTAGACGACGGCGCCGGGGTCGGTGTAGCGGCCGTCCCATTCGCCGCGCGGGCCGTGTTCCACGATCATGCCGAGCTGCTCAAAGAAGGGCGGCGCGGCCGTGGCGGACGGCGCAACCGTGGGGCTGGGTTCGAGGGTGGCGGTGGGCGCGACGGTCGGCGGCAGGCGCGTGGCGGTGGGCGGCAGCGCGGTGGCCGTCGGCGGGGGGACGGTGGGCGGCGCGGTGGTGAGGGTGGCGGTCGCGCCGGGGGTGCAGGCGGCGAGAGAGAGCATGGCAG
>JBBRZY010000624.1:0-3551 GCA_038252885.1 Anaerolineales bacterium
ATCTGGATACTAGCAAACCATGAACCAGATGTGTGTTTGCTGGCCCAGGGAATGGTATGCCCCGCCTGCTTGACTCTGCTCCCTCACTGCCCAGCGAACTGAGCCTGGCCCTCCTGGCCGAGGCCGCCGCTCGTGATACCGTCACCGCCCGGCGGACGGCGCTGCTCGCCGGCGTGTGGCGGGAGGGGCGTTGGTCGGCGGAGGGCCTGATGGCGCGCACCGAGGCCATCGTCGGGCGCGGCTGCTTTGGCCGCGCCCGGCTGGCCGCGTTTCGACGCGACCTGCGGGCCTTGAAAGCTGTCCTCGCGGCGGCCGGCTATAAGCTTAAGTTCAGCCGGCAGCCTGCGCACGGCGGTTATTACATCGCGGGACGCCCCGACCTGGACCCGGAGCTGGCCCGGTTGATCCGTTCCGCCCTGAGCGATTTGGACCCCCGCCAGCTCGCAATCGCCAGCCGGCTGTCGCCCGCCCAACGCATCTGGCAAGCCGGCCAGCTCTCCGACCAACTCCGGCGCATGGCTGTTCGCCGCCTCGTGCTGGAACAGCCCGGCCTAAGCCCCCGTGAGGCGCAGCGGGAGGTGCTCCATCGCTACTACCAACTCAGCCGCTGACGACCAACCCCTGGACCTCGTCACGTTCGCGCGGATCGTCATTGATGCGCTGGAGGCGGCCCAGGTGGACTATGCCCTTGGCGGCGCACTGGCGGTCGCGGCGTGGGCCGAAGCGCGCTCGACCCAGGATATTGATCTCGTTATCAATCTGCCCGTGGAACAAATTCAACGTCTGTCGGCCGAACTTGGTCAGCGCGCCGTGTTGATCCCCCCCGACCTGCTGCTGGACCTCTACCGGGAGGCGCGCGGTGATGTCGCAGCAGTCGGCTATCACCTGCACTGGAGCTATAAGGTCGAGCTCTTTTTGCTGCGCCCCGGCGATGAACTCCGCCAATCGGCGTTGGCTCGCCGGCGGCTGGTTGACCTCGGTCCGCCGTTGGGCGCCATCTATGTGCACACGCCGGAAGACCTGATCCTGTACAAGTTGAAATACTTCAACCTCAGCCAGCAGCAAAAGCACATGCGCGACATTGGCGCCATCCGCGCGGTGCAGGGTAGCGGGTTGGACCAGGCCTATCTGGCGACTTGGATTGATCGGCTGGAGCTGGGCGCGGCCTGGCGCTATATGCGCGACCAAACGCCGCGCCTCTCAGACGAATAGGTGCGCAACCTTCCTGGCCGCGGCGATCCGTTCCGACCGGAGCGATTGGAGCCCCCGTCTGCGCCGGATATCCAGCCGGCCCGCGGCCAAGAAGCAAGGGCTCCAGCGGTATGATCAGTTAGGCGCCGATGAGCTACCCAATAACATGACCGACGCAGCGTGACCCCAAGAGGCAGCATGGCTGACTTACCGTACCCACCCCCCCTCGACCAACTGCTCAGCCTGGGCGACACCGGTGACAGCCGTGACGCCGACGCCTGGGCGGACTACCTGGCCCTTGGCCTCGGGCCAGAACACATCCCCGACCTGATCCGCATGGCGACCGACCCAGAACTGAACGACGGCCTGTCGGATAGTTTGGAGGTCTGGGCGCCGGTGCATGCCTGGCGCACCCTGGCGCTGCTCCACGCCGCCGAGGCCGTCGCCCCACTCACCGGTCTGTTTCGGCGCGTTGATGAAGACGATGACGATGCGGTCGGCGAGGAATTGCCGGAGGCGTTCGGCGTGCTCGGGCCGGCCGCTGTGCCGGTGCTCACTCAATATTTGCTCGACCAAGCGCATGGCATGTGGGCGCGCATCGCGGCGGCGCACAGCCTGGCTGCGATTGGCGGCCGCCACGCCCAGGCGCGCCTGGCGTGTATTGACGCCTTGGCGCAAGCCCTGGCGCCCTATGCAGGTGAGGACGCCACTTTCAACGGCTTCGTGATCAGCTTTCTGATCGAGCTCAAAGCCGTTGAAGCGCGCGCGGTCATGGAGCAGGCCTTTGCGGCGGAAGCGGTAGATGACGGGGTCGCAGGCGACTGGGAGGATGTGCAAATTGCGCTGGGTCTCAAGGATCACCGCGACCAGCCCCGCCAACAGACAGCAAGGCTAGGGCAAATTCAGGCCATGCTGGCGAACTTCGCACGCGCGGTCGAGCCGCCAGTGCGCCCGCCGACCTCGCCAGCGGAGTTTGAGGCCCGGGCAGCGCAGGCCCTGGCCGCCAAGCAGCCAGGCGTCACCGCCCAGTCTAAGCGCAAACGGCATCGGAAGCGCCCGTAGCGCCGGGCGTGGCGCCGCTTTGGGGCGGCGTTAGGGCAAGCCGAAACTCAATGTAGGGTGGCAGCGGACTGGAGCGATCAGCGTTGGAATGTTGACGAGCCAATGACTCACCGGGGCTGACTGTCGCGGCCGGCCCCCGGTTCCGCGCCGCGGTGGACACCGCCCACGCACCGCGGGCCGCCATCGCAAGCCACGCGGGCGCTGGCACCTTACCGCCGTTCAACGGCGTGCTACCGGTTCGTTGTGAATTCGTTTTTGCTCCCAGCCGGCCATAAGATTTATGACTACATATGCTATACTGTAGTCATAAACAGGATGGAGGCACCATGACTGAAACGACGGTTGGCGTGCGGGAACTCAAAGCGCGCTTGAGCGAATACCTGCGCGAGATTAAGCGCGGTCATACGATTGTCATCACCGAACACGGCAAACCCGTCGGCCGGCTGGTCCCGAGCGCCCAGCCTTTGGCCGAACGCGTGGAAGCCATGCGCCGCGCGGGTCTGGTGACCTGGAACGGCAAGAAACTGCCACTGAGCCAGCCAGTGGTGACCTTGCGGCGCCGGCACAACCTGACCGAGTTAATCAGTGACGGGCGCGAATGATCCTGTATTTGGACACCAGCGCCCTGGCCAAGAAATACATCGCGGAAGTGGGTTCGGCCCAGGTCGTGGCCCAATTGCAGGCGGCCGAACTCATCGGCGCTTGTTGGCTCACGCGGGTCGAGTTGCCGGCCGCAGTCGCCAAAGCGGTGCGCCTGAAATGGCTGTCTAGCGCCGATGGCGAACGCGCCGTGCGGGCCTTTCGCGCCGAATGGCCGAGCCTGTTGGCGTTACAGTTATCGGAAGGGCTGGCGGCCCGCGCGGATCAACTCGCCTGGGAATATGGTCTGCGCGCCTATGATGCGGTGCATCTAGCGGCAGCGCTCATGTGGCAAGAAGCGCTCGGTGAGCCGGTGACGGTGGCGACCTTCGATCAGCAGCTCTGGCAGGCGGCCGCAGTCGCCGGCCTGGCCGTTTGGCCGGAAGACCTGGTGTAAACGCTTCAAGGCCAGGCCCGACGACTCAGTCATCAGCCGGCGTGATCGGTTTTGAACAGCGGTGGCATGCTCATGGCGCGCCTGGCCTGGTCGGCCATCGGCTGCTGAGGGGTGTACGAAGTCTTCACAGCGTCATCAGGCGCTGCGGCCAGTCTCGGGCGTCTACGGCGCAGGGGGATGGGGTGTCAGCCGGGGGGTCATTGTCTCGTCGCCCAGCGCATCGGGGTTGACGCGCGCCGCCACGATGATCAGCCGGTGGGTG
>JBBRZY010000625.1:0-3543 GCA_038252885.1 Anaerolineales bacterium
CGTCGGCCGCAGCCACGGCCATGACTGGCACACCCAGTTTCATGGCAATCCCCTTCAATCCGCGCATTACTAGGTCAATCCGCTGTAACTCACTGAGCTCGACACCATTAATACTCGGCGGCAAGGGGACACGCTGGGCATAGTCCACAATCAGCATCACGCGCGCAAAGCCCAGTTGTTGAGCCATGCGCACATATTCGTGCAGCACTGGCAGCGTCGTTTCCAGGCCATCACCGGGCACGAGCCAGAGCCGCCAGAGGTATTCACGGAGGCGATACCAGGCTCGATCCACACCCGGCACGTTGGCCAGTAGCCAGTCCAGGTCCAGCCGCTGGCGAGCCGCAGGCGCCGAATTGGCGTCGTAGTATGCCAGCACGGCCTTCTCGATGGCGGCTCGCGTTACCCCCTGAGGATCGGGGCTGTCGGGATCGTCCACCGACTCGAGGCACAGCAGCCGGTGCAGCAAGGTCTCCGGTCCATGCTCGTAGCACACGACGATGGGCAGCACGTCGCCAGCGGCGGCCAGGTTGCGCGCCACCTGCAACGCGAAGATGGTCTTGCCCACGTTCTGCATACCACCCACCAGGCATAAGTCCTCAGAGCGCAGGCCGCCACCCAGGCACTCGTCGAGCTGCGGAAAGCCCAACGGCGCCGGTCGGTAGTTCTCCAGGTTGCCTGAGCGTAGGCGCTGGTTGAAGGCCTGCACCGTCTCCCACAAGTTTTGGGGCCGGAAGGCTTCGGTGTTCGGCAAGCGAATGTTGGATGGGATTTCTGGCATCAGATCCACCCCGGCCAGATAAGCCAGATGTACAGGATAGCGCCCAGACTGAGTGCAAAGGTGATAGGCCGGCCGCGTGTTTGGTAAGCAGCAGCGACCTCCGCTCGACCGGGCCAGGCGCCCTGACTCGCCGTGACGAACAGAGCTGCAAGGCGGCGCAGGCCTGCTCGCCCATCCCACACGATCAAGGCCAAGATGGAGCCGAGCAGCACGGCGATCAGCATCGCGTTGATGAACCGCGCATCAGGAAACAGCGCGACCAAGGCAATAACCAGCTTGGTGTCGCCGCCGCCAAACGCCCGTACCCACCACAGCGCCAGGCAAATCGCCGCAGTCAGCGTTGCGAGACCCACCTGCCCCCAACCCACCTGGCTCAAAGCAAGCCGCGCCACGAGCACCAGCCATCCAACGATCACGGCTGGTCGCATCACCGCATTCGGTATGCGTTTGTGGAGCAGATCGTAGGCGGCCAGTGAAACCAGCAGGACTGAAAAGGCCAGCCGCACGCCATAACTGAGCATGTTAGGAGTCATCGGAGTCAATCCTCACTTGGCATCCCGGTCTGGAGGTCGAATGATTAGGCCACTATTTGCCACGGTCTCTATGACGTCCTGTCCTTCAGTCTGCCGCAGCTTGCGCCTCAAGCGATAGGCCACATTCAGCAGTCCCCTGGCGTCTTCTCCCACAATCGCGGGCTGAACCATCCCCCATCCAACTTCCATCAATTCGACGTAGGTGACGAGTTGCCCAGGCGTGCGCAGCAAACGCTCCAGGATGCGGCGCTCAACATCGCCAAAGGTGTAGCGCCGCCCACGCTGTAGCGCCTGCGCCCGCACCAGGTCAATCACCAGGTCACCGTAATAGAATAGCTTCCGCATTCGCTCAGGGGCCAGATTGCCGGCTACCGTCCGCCGCAAGTGGGCGCGCACCCGCGCGATGATCTGCTCTCGGGAGATCGGTTTGACAAGATAGTTGTCAGCGCCAAGGTTCAGCCCGCGCACCACGCGGGCATCGCCCGTCTGGCCGGTCAGGATGATGACGCGCACTGGGCTGCGGGCGCGCAGCGCCGCCAGCACCTCGAAGCCATCCATATCGCCCATGAGCAACAGGTCCAGGATCACCATTTCTGGCGCGAACTCGGTAAAGGCCGCCAGCGCTTCGGGGCCGCTGCGCGCGGCTCGCGTGCGATAGCCGGCCTCGTCCAGCACCTGTCGGTAGAAGATGAGAAGCGCCGACTCATCTTCTACGATCAGGATGCGCTGACCGGACAGCGGCCTCTCAGCCATGGGCCTCGTCCGCCAGGGCGCTGCGCACGGCCTCTACCACGCGCGCCCGAGCCACCGGTTTGCGCAATATGGCCCAGGCCGCCCGCCGCCGGGCCTCCAACTCGTCCGCACTATCCAAGCCGGCCGCGAACAAGATCACACGCACGGGTCTGCCACCACTCCGCGTGCGCAATTCATCCCAGACCTGCCAGCCGTCGAGCGAGCCTGGCAGCGTCAGATCCAGGAGCACCACGCCCGGCCAAGCGTCCTCGGCCAGATTGAGCGCCAGTGCGCCACTTTCAGCCAAGCGAAACGGCAAACCTTCGCGGTCCAGCAGCCGGCGCACGAATTCGCCCAGCGCGAATTCATCTTCCACGATGAGCACATAGGTCATGGCTCGCCCCGCCCTTCGGCAACTGGCATGGTGAGCACAAAGGCATTCCCGTGCTGGCTTGAGCAATTTGCACTCGGCGCCAGATATAGCTCGCCGCCCATCTGGTGAGCGATCGCGCGGCCAACGTACAACCCCAGACCGATGCCGAGCCTGGGCCGGCCCAGCGCCGGAGGTAAAATAGCAAACGGCTCAAAAATAGCCTCGCCATACTCGGTCGGAATCCGCAACCCATCATCCTCCACGACAAATACCACCTGTCGCGCTCCGGCCTCATGGCCGGCACACACCGTAAGCCCGCCCAGATAGCCGCTATCAGGCCGACAGCGCTCAGCGTTGCGCAGCAGCGTGAACACAATTTGAAACAGGTGCTGACGGTCGGCATACACCGCCGGAATGTCTTCGGCATACTCAATGGCCACCAAACAATCCGGTAAACGCGCTTCGAATGTACAGGCGGCCTCGTGTAGAAATGGCCCAACCTCTACCACAGTCGGAAAGTGCACAAGCGGCCCCTGCGCCAATTCGTGGCGCAAGGCAAGATCATCCACGACACCGGCCAAGTAGGCGGCCTCGCGTTTGATGAAACTGATGTAGTGCTCGGCCAGCGCCGGCGCCAGGCCCGGCTCCAGCAGTTCGGCGAAGCCCTGGAGCGATTGCAGCGGGGTTCGCAACGCATGTGCGGCTGTCCGCACAAACAGGGCATGCTGTTCTCGAAGCTGTACGAGATCAAGCGGCGGCGTAGTGTCAGTCATCAGTCCACCATCTCGAGCACCTGGCGCACCGACGCGAATATGGAGGCCTCAGGCAGACCCGCCAACGCCTGCTCCAGAACAGCGACCGAAGCCCGCATTTGAGTAGCTAGGGCCGCATCCCTTGCTACCTCCTGGCGCAATCGCTGGAAGGTGGTCGGCGAAGTGCTCCGGCAAAACCGGCGTGATCTTGGCGCGGCCGCGGTTGCCCAAACTTTCGCCCAGATGATCCGCGCAGGTCGGCTCTTCATCATCCCCATCTACGGGGTCGATCAAATCGGCCTCAGACCGCAAGAGGTCGGGTTGGTGATGACCATTTCCGCGCTTCTCGATGTCTCCATGTTCATCCCGGCAGGA
>JBBRZY010000626.1:0-3539 GCA_038252885.1 Anaerolineales bacterium
CGGCCCATGACGCTTGGCTGGGGGCTGGCGGCAGCGGGCGGGCAGCGGTTGGTACGCACATATAGGTAGTCTGCCTATCAATTGTCATACTTGGAGGTAGCAGTTTGGTTAGAGTTTTAGAGGAGGCACCTCGGCCAGTGGAAAACAAAACGGCGGAGGCGTCCTCTCAGACGCCTCCGCTGGCCGCTGTAGTATGGGCTTTAGCCGCCGCCGCGCTGGTAGTTGGGCGCCTCGCGCGTGATGGTGACGTCGTGGGGGTGGCTTTCGATCAAGCCGGCGCTGGTGATGCGCGTGAGGCGGGTTTGGGTACGCAATTCTTCCAGCGTGGCCGCGCCGGCGTAGCCCATGCCGGAGCGCAGGCCGCCGATGAGCTGGTAGACGTAGTCGTGCAGCAAGCCCTTGTAGGCCACGCGGCCCTCAATGCCCTCCGGCACAAGCTTGCCGGCGGTGCCCTGCCCGGTGCCGTAGCGGTCTTTGCCGTGGCCTTGCAGCGCGCCCAAGCTGCCCATGCCACGGTACTGCTTGAAACGCCGGCCCTCGTAGACCTCGACCTCGCCTGGGGCCTCGTCTAGCCCGGCCAGCAGGCTGCCGATCATCACAATGTCAGCGCCGGCGACGATGGCCTTGACGATGTCGCCGCTGTACTTGATGCCTCCGTCGGCGATGACGGTGACGCCGTGGTCATGCGCGGTTTGCGCACACTCGAAGATGGCCGAGACTTGGGGCATGCCCGCGCCAGAGATGATGCGGGTGGTGCAGATCGAGCCGGCCCCTACGCCCACCTTGACGGCATCAACGCCGGCGTCGATCAGCGCCAACGTGCCTTCGGCGGTGACGACATTGCCGGCGACGACCGGCAGCGTGGGCCAGCGGGCCTTGATGCGCTGCACGACCTTGATGACGCCGGCCGAGTGACCATGGGCAGTATCCACGACAACGACATCTAAGCCTTTGCTGACGAGGGCGGCCACCCGGTCTTCGAGGTCGGCCCCGACGCCGACGGCCGCGCCAGCCAGAAGGCGACCGCGCGCATCAGTGGCGGCGGCGGGATAGTCGCGCTTCTTCTGAATGTCTTTGACGGTGATCAGGCCTTTGAGGCAGCCGTTAGCATCCACCAGCGGCAGCTTCTCAATGCGGTGCTGTTGAAGCAGCGCCTTGGCCTGGTCGAGCGTGGTGCCGACCGGCGCGGTGACCAGGTCGGTGGCGGTCATAAATTCGGACACGGGCTGGTCGAAATCAGCTAGCTCGACAAAGCGAATGTCGCGGTTGGTGAGGATGCCGACCAACTTGCCACCGTTGCCGTTGTCGGTGACGGGCACGCCGCTGATGCGAAAGCGGCTCATCAGATCGGCGGCCTGCTGGAGCGTGGCGTTGGGCGGAAGCGTGAGCGGGTCGACGATCATGCCGGACTCGGAGCGCTTGACCTTCTCGACCTCGTCGGCCTGTTGGTCAATCGAGAGGTTGCGGTGCAGGATGCCAAGACCGCCCTCGCGCGCCAGGGCGATGGCGAGGCGGGCCTCGGTGACGGTATCCATGGCGGCCGAGAGCAGCGGAATGCTGAGGCGCAGGCCGGGCGTGAGCGCGGCGCGCACGTCGGTGGCGTCGGGCAGCACTTCGGTGTAGCCCGGCACGATGAGCACGTCGTCAAAGGTCAGCGATTCGAAACGGTTGAAGAGTTCTTCGTTCATGGGCGGGGGTCTCCTTGGCCTTGACGCACCAGCCGGGCCACAGTGTCTACCAATAGCGGGTGCTCGGCGGCGTGAATGCGGGTTTCGAGGTCGGCCAACGTGTCACCCGGCCGAATGGGCACCGTGGCCTGCGCCAGCACTGGTCCAGAGTCTACACCCTCATCTGGCACGAGGTGGACCATGACGCCGGTTTGGGTTATTTCGCCGCGCTCGAAGGCAGTGTAGGCGCGGGCGATGGCGTCGACACCGGGGAACGCGCCGGGCAGCGCCGGATGCAGGTTGACGACGCGCTGCGGAAACTGATCGAGGAAGGCGGTGGTCAGCAGCCGCATCCAGCCGGCCAAGATGATGTAGTTGGGCGCGTAGGCGGTGACGATCTGCGCGAGGGCGGCGTCGAAGTCGCGGCGCGTTTGGCCGGGCAGCTTTTCAAGAATGACAGCAGGAAGGCCCGCCAAGCGTGCGCGCTCGAGGCCGTAGGCCCCGGACTGGTTGGAAACGACGGCGACGATTTGGGCCGGCAGGCGGCGATCAGCGACGGCGTCGAGCAAGGCCTGTAGGTTGCTGCCGTGACCCGAAAGCAGGACGACGAGGCGCGGTTGGGAGGTCATCTCGCGAGCTGCACAGAGCGGTCGCCGGGAACGAGAACGCCGAGGACGGTTGACGGTTCAGGCAGGAGCGATTGGACGGCCGCGACGTCGGCGGGGGCGACGACGAGGATCAGGCCAAAGCCCATGTTAAAGACGCGGAACATTTCGGAAGGGGCGAGGCCGCCGCGCTGCTGCAAAAGGGCGAAGAGCGGCGGCACGGGCCACTGGTCGAGGTGAATGGCGGCGCTGAGGTGGGCGGGCAGGATGCGCGGCAGGTTTTCGATGAGGCCACCGCCCGTGAGGTGGGCCAGCGCTTTGAGGCGGCGGGCCGGGTCGGCCAGCAGCGTTTCGAGCACGCGCAGGTAAGAGCGATGGGGCGCGAGCAGCGCGTCGGCCAGTGGCACGCCCAGCTCTGGCAACACGGCGTCGAGCGGCACATCGGCGAAGAGGCGGCGGATAAGCGAATAGCCGTTGGTGTGGGGGCCGGAGCTGGCGAGGCCGAGCAAGACGTCGCCGGGGGCCAGGTCAGCGCGGGGCAGGCGCTGGTCGCGCTCGACCACGCCGACAATGGTGCCGGCCACATCGAATTCGCCGGCGGCGTAGACGCCGGGCATCTCGGCCGTTTCGCCGCCTAGCAGGGCGCAGCCGGCGGCGCGGCAGGCGGCGGCCATGCCAGCCACCATCTGCGCCACCTGGGCCGGATCGAGACGGGCGCTGGCGACGTAATCGAGAAAGAACAGCGGGCGCGCCCCTTGCACGAGAATGTCGTTAATGCAGTGGTTGACGATATCGTGGCCGATGGACTCGTAGCGGCCGGCTTGCGCGGCGAGGCGCACCTTGGTGCCGACGCCATCGGTGGAAGCCACCAACACTGGTGCAGTCATCATCTGGAGCTGGCCGGCGTCGTAAAGCCCGCCGAACTCGCCCACGCCAGCCAGCACTTCGGGGCCGTAGGTGGATTGCACGGCGGCCGTCATCAGCGCCACGGCACGGTTGCCGGCGTCTATGTCTACCCCGCTGGCGGCGTAAGCGTTTGAGCTCACGCCCCCACCCCACGCAGCGCGCGGCCACCAATGTCGCGGCGATATTGCTGGCCGTCGAAGTGAATGTGATCTACGGCTTGATAGGCGTGCGCCAGCGCGGCGGTGAGGTCAGCGCCCCAGCCGGTGACGCCGAGCACGCGCCCGCCGGCGGTGACTACCTGCTGACCGTCTGGCTGGGTGCCGGCGTGAAAGACGGCTGCCTGGTCGAATGGGCCAGCGAG
>JBBRZY010000627.1:0-3537 GCA_038252885.1 Anaerolineales bacterium
GGCCTCAACGCGGGCCGGCCGCTCGACCGGCTGCTGTCACTGTTTGGGCTGGTGACCACCGCCACGCCCGAGTTTGTCAACGGCGTCTTTCTGATCTTGATTTTCTCCACCTGGCTGGGCTGGCTGCCGGGGGCGGTGGTGCTCTCCAGCGACACGGCGATCTTCGAGAACCCCAGCATGTTGGCGCTGCCCATCCTCACGCTGACGCTGGTGGAGTTGGGCTACGTGCTGCGCATCACGCGCGCCAGTGTGGTGGAGGTCATGCGCGCGAATTACATTCGCACGGCCGTCCTCAAGGGGCTGCCCTATTGGCGCGTGGTCTTCCGGCACGCGCTGCGCAACGCGCTGCTCACGCCCATCACCGTCATCGTGCTGCACCTCAACTGGCTGGTGGGCGGCATCGTCATCGTCGAGTCGATTTTTGGCTATCCGGGTCTGGGCAGCTTCATCCTCCAGACCGCGCTCTTCAAAGATGTGTTCGGCCTCGAGGCCGCCACCATGCTGCTGGTGCTGCTGGCCGTTGTCACGCAGTTCGCCGCCGATGTCGTCTACACCTTCCTCAATCCCCGCATCCGCTATGGCTGACGCGCCGCCCCGCCCGCGCCGCCTGGGCCAAGCGCTGGGCCTGCTGCGCCATTCACGCCTGGCGCTGGTGGGTGCGCTGCTGGTCGGCTTTTGGATCATCGTGGCCGTTTTCGCCGACGACTGCGTGATTGCGCCCGCCTGCTGGCTGGGCGCCAAGAGCTACACGCCGACGCCCTGGCTGGCGGTTTACAGCCCGACTGCCTCGGTTGGCGCGCCACTCGGCGGCCCTGCGCCCGCGCACTGGCTCGGCACCGACCGCAACGGGCGCGACCTGTGGGCGCGGCTGGCCTATGGCGCGCGCATCATCCTCACCCTCGCGCCGCTGGGCGTGGGCCTGGCGCTGCTGGTGGGCGTCGCCCTCGGCCTGGTGGCGGGCTACTTCGGCGGCCTGGTGGATGAAGTCCTCAGCCGCCTGATTGACGCCCTGATCGCCTTCCCGCAGATCATCTTGTATCTCGTCATCATCGCCGCGCTCGGGCCGTCGGCGGTGAACGTCGTGCTGGCGATCACACTGGCCGGCGCGCCCGGCATTGCGCGGCTGGTGCGCGGGCTGACGCTTGACCTTAAGACGCGCGACTTCGTGGCCGCCGCCCAAACGCGCGGCGAGCACCCGCTCTATATCATGGTGGTCGAAATTCTGCCCAACGCCAGCGGGCCGATCCTGATTGACGCCATGCTGCGCGTCGGCTACGCCGTGTTTGCCATCGGCACGCTCGGCTTCCTCGGCCTCGGCCTGCCGCCGCCATCGCCCGATTGGGGCAGCATCGTCAACGCTGGGCGCAAGTTCATTCAAGCCGGCCACCCATGGGACGCGCTGTGGGCCTCGCTCGCCACGGCGAGTCTGGTGGTCGGCCTCAACCTACTGGCCGATGGCTGGTCGGAGGAGACTAGCCGTTATCGCTAGGCCGCCCATGACCGAGTCACCGCTGCCCGCCGCCATTGCGCCGCCCGTAATTGAGGTTGACCACCTCAGCGTCAGCTACGCCACGCGCCAGGGCCCCGTGCCGGCCGTGCGCGACGTCTCGTTCAGCATCGCGCGCGGCGAAACGCTGGGGCTGGTCGGCGAGAGCGGCTGCGGCAAGAGCACCGTGGCCTTTGGCCTGGTGAACTACCTCGGCCGCAACGGCCAGATCGTCGGCGGCGACATTCGCTTTCAGGGCCAATCGCTGCTCGGCCGCACGCCCGAAGCGCTGCGCCGCCTGCGTGGCGACCAGATCGCCATGGTCTATCAAGACCCGCTGACCTCACTCAATCCGGTGCTGCGCATCGGTGACCAGTTGACTGAAGTCCTGACTGTCCATCGTGGGCTAACGCCGGCCGCCGCCCGCGTGCGCTGCCTGGAGATGCTGGCGCGGGTTTACATGCCCGACCCCGAGCAGTTGCTGCGGCGCTACCCGCACCAGCTCTCGGGCGGCCAGCAGCAGCGCGTGGTCATCGCCATGGCGTTGCTCAACAACCCGGCCCTGCTCATCATGGACGAGCCGACCACCGCGTTGGACGTGACGGTCGAGGCGGCCGTGCTCGACCTGATTGCCGACCTGCGCCGCGATTTTGATACGGCCATCTTGTTCATCAGCCACAACCTGAGCGTGGTGGCGCGTGTGTGCCAGCGCGTGGGCGTGATGTATGCCGGCGAGTTGGTCGAGTTAGCGCCCACTGAGCAAGTCTTTGCCAACCCGCGCCACCCCTACACCCAGGGGCTGCTGCGCTGCCTACCCACGCTGGCCCGCAGTAAGGCCAGCAGCGGGCTATATCCGATCCGTGGCCGCGTGCCGGCCCCCGGCCAACTGCCGCCCGGCTGCGTGTTCGCGCCGCGCTGCGACTATGCCCGCGACGCCTGCCGCCAGCAGCGGCCCGACTTGCGCGCGCTGACGCCGGAGCACGCCTCCCGTTGCCTGTTCGCCGAGGAGATCGACGCCGCCGCGTGGGTGCCGGCCGCCGACCTGGATTTACCGCCGCCCGCCGCGCCCGCGCCGGACGCCGCCCCGATCCTGCGCGTCCACGACCTCCAGGTTCACTACCCTGGCCCCAGCCACTCGCCGCTGGCCTTCCTGGGCCTCGGCCGTCAGCCGGCCGTCCGCGCAGTGGATGGCGTGAGCTTCGACCTGGTGCGCGGCGGCACGCTCGGCATCGTTGGCGAGACCGGCTCAGGCAAGAGCACGCTCGTGAAGGCGGTGATTGGGCTGGAGCCGCTGACCGGCGGCACGGTGGAGTTCCTGGGCGTTGACCTGCGCGCCTCGGTCGCCAACCGCGACGCCGCGCTGATCCGCGAGCTGCAAATGGTCTTTCAGAACCCAGAAGCGACCATGAACCCGGCCTACACCGTCGGCCAGCAATTAGAGCGCCCGCTGCGGCGCTTCAACATCGTGCCCCGCAACCAGGTGCGGGCCGAGGTCGTCCGGTTGCTGCGCGCGGTGAAGCTGGACGAGTATTATTACGACCGCCTCCCGCGCCAACTCAGCGGCGGCGAGAAGCAGCGCGTGGGCATCGCCCGCGCCTTTGCCGGCCGGCCGCAACTGGTGTTGTGCGACGAGCCGGTGTCGGCGCTCGATGTGTCAGTGCAGGCGGCGGTGCTAAACCTTCTACTATCCATCCAGCGCGAGCGCGGCACGACGCTGATCTTGATCTCGCATGACCTCAGCGTAGTGCGCTACTTTGCAGACCGCGTGGCGGTGATGTACCTGGGCCAGTTTGTCGAGATTGGCCCGGTCGAAGCGCTCTACGCGCCGCCCTACCACCCCTACACCGAATCGCTGTTGGCCGCGGTGCCCGTGCCCAACCCAGCGCTGGCGCCAGCGCCCCTGCGGCTGGAGGGGCCAGCACCCAGTCCCCTGCACCCACCTAGCGGCTGCCGCTTCCACCCGCGCTGCCCACGCCGCGCCCTGCTGCCCGCCGGCGGCCGCATTTGTGAAGAAGTCGAGCCGCCCTGGCAGGCGGCCGGTGAAGACCACC
>JBBRZY010000628.1:0-3530 GCA_038252885.1 Anaerolineales bacterium
CCGTTTTATTTTGCCTTTGAACTTCCTAAACTGTCTTGAGTCCCCTCGCGCAGCATCCCCCGAGTCCCTTGAGTCCCCCTCTGACCGCCGCCCGCTACTGCCTCCGCGCCACCAGCCGCCGGTACTCCCCCGACGCCGCGTACTTCCGCAGCTCGGCGATGCGGCGCGCCATCAGCGGGTGCGTTGCCAGCGCCTCACCGAACTGGCTGAGCGGTTCGGCGTCGCGCGCCTCCACCTGCTTTAGGGCGCGCTGCAAATCGGCCGGGCTTTGCGCCTGCCCGCCGGTCGCCAGCTTCACCAGCGCCGAGATCGCCTTCTCGGGGTTGGCCGTCGCCAGCAGCCCGGCCCGGTCGGCCGAGTGCTCGCAGGCCCGGTTCCACGACAGAAACGCCAGCCGCAGCACCGCGAAGGCCGCGATGGGGCCGGGAATGCCGGCCATGCCGCCTACCAGCGAGTTCAGCCAGGTGTGGCCTAAACTCACATGCCCCAACTCGTGGCAAACCACAAACGCCACCTCGTCCGCGTCTAGCACCTGGATCAACGCCGAGTTCAGCACCACCACCTTGGGCGACTCCAGCCCAAAGGTGTAGGCGTTGAGCACGTTGCTCGACGCCACATACACCTTGATCGGCCCCGGCCCCAGCCGCGCCACGCCGGCCTGCACCACCTTCCACAACTCAGGCGTGCGCGTCTCGTTCACCGGGCGAGCGCGGGCCATCAGGTCTTCGTGCTGGGCGCGCGTGCTGGTGTAGGCCAGCGCCACCATCACCCCCACGAACAGCACGCTGCCGCACACCGTGGCCGTGGCGGTCACAGCGATCACCAGCAGCACCAACGCAAATGTGCCGAGCAGCACCAACTGCTCGCCAGGGTAGCGATAACTGTCGGGCGAAAACGGACGGGCGCGCATCAGCTCGGTTAGGCCGAGGCCGCCCCAGCGGCCAACTCGCCCAGCGCCAGCGCGCCCAGCACTCCGGCCCGGCCGCCCAGCGCCGGCGGCACAATGTAGGCGTCCATCTCGGTCAGCACCGCCGGCATCTGCACATAGCCGTTCAGCAGCCGCTGCACCTCGGCCCGCACCAGCGGAAAGAGCTGCGGCTGGTCCATCACGCCGCCGCCCAAGATCACGCGCTGCGGCGACAGGCTTAAGATGAAATTTGTCACTCCGGCGGCCAGGTACTTGGCCTCCAGCGCCCAGGCCGGATGGTCGGGCGGCAGTTGGTCGCCGGGTTGGCCCCAGCGCTCGGCCAGCGCCGGGCCGTTCGCCAGCCCTTCCAAACAGTCGCCGTGGAAGCGACAGTTCCCGGCATAAGGGTCGGCCTGCCAATCGTGCGGGATGCGAATATGCCCCATCTCGGGGTGCAGCAGGCCGTGCAGCGGGCGGCCGTTGACCACCGCGCCGCCGCCGATGCCCGTGCCCACCGTCAGGTACACAAACGTATCCAGCCCTTGCGCTGCGCCCCAGCGCCACTCGCCCAGCGCGGCGGCGTTCACATCCGTGTCGAAGCCGATGGGCACGCCCAGCGCCGCCGCCAGTGGGCCGACCACCTCCACCTGGCTCCAGCCGGCCTTGGTGGTGGCGGTGATGTAGCCATACGTGGGCGAGGCGCGGTCCAGGTCAATCGGCCCAAAGGTGCCGATGCCCAGCCCGGCCAGCGGACCGTGCGCGGCCGACTGCGCCTTAAAGAACGCGACCACCGCCGCCAGCGTTTCGGCCGGGGTGGTGGTGGGGATGCGGGCCTCGGCCACGAGCGTGTCTGGCCCCGAGCCGAGCGCACAGACCAACTTGGTGCCGCCGGCTTCCAGGCCGCCATAGTAGAGGGGCATACGTGACTCCTATCGGTTGGCCGGCTACGGCGAGGCCGAGGCCGTGCCGGTCCAGGTGAATGTGCCCACCGCGCTCTTCGCGCCGATGGCTTCGTAGTTGG
Source organism: Anaerolineales bacterium (assembly GCA_038252885.1). Lineage (GTDB taxonomy): Bacteria > Chloroflexota > Anaerolineae > Anaerolineales > UBA6663 > JADZEK01. The sequence continues at coordinate 1,929 of JBBRZY010000628.1, forward strand.
CTTGCCCATCGCTGCCGGTGCCGGTCTGCCGCACCAACTCAACCGTCCAGCTAAAGATGTGGGCGCTGGCCTCGGTCGGGCGCAGGCTGGGCGGCAGCGCCAGGCTGATCTGCGTGGTGGCGGTGGTGTAGCGCCGGTTGCAGTTGCAAGTCAGGTCTTCCACGCTCACGCGGTAGAACTCGCTCGCGCCCAGCGGCCCGACCGCCGTCCAGCCCAGCGTCACCGTGGCGCCGGCCGGGAACGATTGGCCCAGCGTGGGCTGCACCAGCCTCGGCGCTGGCCGGGCGGTGGGCGGCGCGGGCGTGGCCGTGGCGGCCGGTGTGAGCGTGGCGCTCGGCTGCGCCGTTTGCAGAATCGGAATGTACAGCACCTTGCCTTCCTGAATGATGCTGCAATCGCCGATGCCATTGACGTTCATCAGCGCCTCTAGGGTCACGCCGAACTGCCCGGCAATGCCCAGGCATGAGTCGCCCGACTCGACCACATAAGTTGGATAGGGCAGCGTTGTGCCTTGCTGGCCGCCCGCCCCGGCCGCCGCGCTGGTAGCGCGCACGCCGGGCGTGGGCGAGGGCCGCGGCACCAGGATGTTGTGGCCTACCGAAATGGTGCAATCTGGCCCCAGCCCATTGAGCATGATGATGCTATCCACGCTGACGTCGTTGATCAGGGCGATCAGCAGGCACGAGTCGCCGTCTTGCACGGTGTAGCTGAAGGGCGGCTCCAGCGTGGGCGTGGGGCTGGGCGTGTTGCTAGACGTCATCGTGGCGGTCGGCGTCGGCCGGGGCGTGAAGGTGTTGGTCGGGGTGGAGGTATCGAACAAATCGACCACTGCCTGCGGCATAGCCACCGTGCCCGTGCCGATTAGCGTAAACGCCACCCCGATGCCCAGCAGCACCACCAGCAGCCCCAGGATGAACGGACTGGGGTACAGCCGGCGGGGCGCGCGCCGCAGCCGGCCGGCGGCCCGGTCTAAATCGGTGCCGCACACCAGGCAGCGTGTGGCCGTTTGGGCCACGCGCGAGCCGCACAGCGGGCAAAGCGCGGCGGGGCTGGCGGCGGCGTGTAGACAGACGAGCGCCGTTGCATCCCGCGATTATACCTGTCGCGCGCCGCGCCTTGCGCCGAAAGCACAGCGTATGCGAAAAAGCCAGCTACAAAACGCCTGCCACCGCCGGCCCAAACCCATTTTCATGCCAACCTCTAACCCCCGGCCGCTTGTTAGTAGAACAATTGATTTTTACCATACCCGCATGACCCCAGCCGCCCGTTCAGCCTCGTTCCGTCACCGCTGGTGACAGCAGTGACGGCAATGACGGTAATGACGGCGATTGCAGCATCGGTGGCGCGGATGACGATGATGACGTTCTCGAAGGTATCGGTGGCGCGGATGACGATGATGACGTTCTCGACGGTATGAGTGGCGCGGATGACGATGCTGACGTTCTCGACGGTATGGGTGGCGCGGATGACGATGCTGACGTTCTCGAAGGTATCGGTGGCGCGGATGACGATGATGACGCCAAAAGTTTCTTCCCCGCTTCCGCATGATGCCGATATAATCAACCGACGAGTCGATTACCAACACCATGCCCCCTTCTTTTA
>JBBRZY010000629.1:0-3525 GCA_038252885.1 Anaerolineales bacterium
CAAGGGCTGGCCGTACCGCGTCAGTCTGACCGTGGCGCTGTGGCAGCAATCGGCGCTGCGGCAACTGCTGCGGCCCGGCGAAACCGCCTGGGACATCGAGCGGCAGGGCAACGGCCGGTCGAGCGACCTGGCCGGCGGCTTCTATGCGCTGCCACTGGGCGCGCGCCAGTCGGCGCCGCTGCACACCCGGCATCTGGTGCTCAAGGGCCAGGTGATGCGCGCGGCCTTGCCCTGGCTGCGGCGTGAAGGGCTGCTCGGCTACCTGGCGCGCCGCCCGGTGCAATCGTGGTGGGCCTACGTCTACGACCGCGCCTATTACGTGTTCTTCGACATTTGTTATCAACTGCTGTGGCTGGCCGCCCAACTGCGGCCCAGCAGCCGGCCAGCCGCCGACCCCGCGCCCCGGTTGGGCGATCAGCCCTAATGCGGATCGGGATCAAGTTCACACCGACGCAGACCGGCGTGGGCGGCAGCCAAATGACGCTCGCTCGGCATTTGCTGCCGGCCCTACACGCCCAGCACGCTGATCTGGTGCTGCTGACCGCCACGCCTGAGGTGTTTGGGCCGTTGGCGCGCCAGGTACCGGTGGTGCCGGTGCGCAGCCCGTTTTTGCAGCCAAGCCTGCCGGCCAAGGCGGCCACGTTGGTGCAGCAGAATCTGTCGATTGGGGCAGCCGCCCGCCGCGCCGGTTGTGATGTGCTCTACTGCCCCTATACCTATGAGATCAGCCCGCTCACGCGGCTGCCGCAGGTGGTGATGGTGCACGACCTGATTGCGCTGCACTTCGCCGCCCAGTTTCGCGTCACGGCTGCCCTGTGGCGCACGGTTTATTTGCCGGCGCTGCGGCGCGTGGCGGCCGTGGTCACCAACTCGGCCCACACGCGCGCCGACCTGCTGGCGCACAGCGGCGTGGCAGCCGAGCGCGTGAGCGTGGTGGGTTTTGGCTTTACCCCCAGCCAGGCCGACGCCGCCTGGCCGGCCAGCCTGCCGCCCGGGCCCTACCTGCTCTATGTCGCCAGCACGTGGTATCCGTATAAGAATTTGGTGGGACTGCTGCGGGCCTTTGCCAGTTTGCAGGCTCAACTCCCGCACCGGCTGGTGATTGTCGGCCAAAGCGTGCCGCGCTTTGCGGGCGAGGTGGAAACGCTGCTGGCCCAACTGCGGTTGGGGCAGCGGGTGGTGGTGCTGGCGCACGTAGCACCCGAAGAATTGGGCCGGCTGTATCGCCAGGCCGCGCTGTTCGTCTATCCGTCATTGTATGAAGGCTTTGGCATCCCGCCGCTCGAAGCCATGGCCAACGACGTGCCGGTGGTCGCCACGCGCGCCACCGCCATCCCCGAAGTCTGTGGGGAGGCGGCGCTGTACGTGCCGCCCGGTGAGGTGGCCGCGCTGGCGGAGGGCATTTACCAGGGCGTGACCGATGAGCCCCGCCGCGCGCAGTTGCGGCAGGCCGGCCGCGAGCAAATAAAAATGTTCTCGTGGGAGCGCCACGCGGCCGCCATCCTGGCGGTCTGCCGCGCCGCCGCGCCGAGGCTCAATTGACCCAGACCCCGGCCCCGCGCCGCAGCCTGTTTCGCTCGTCGGTGATCATCTCGGGCCTGTCGGTCGGAGTGTCACTGGCGGGCTTTGCCAACCAGGTGTTGGTGGCGCACTTCTTCGGCGCCGGCACGCGGCTCGATGCCTACTTTGTGGGCGTCAGCCTGCCGCTGCTGCTCATCGGCCTGGTGAACGGCATGTTCGCCTTCTGGCTGGTGCCGCAGTTGGTGCGCGAGCGGGCCGGCCCGCCGGAGCAGTACGCCTTATTTGCGGGCCGCCTGCTGTTGGGGCTGGCGCTGACGGGCGGGCTGATCGCCGCGCTGGCCCTGCTGGCCGCGCCCGGCCTGCTTTACCTGATGGCCCCCACCTTGCCCCCCGCCCTGCACGCCGAGGCGACGCTGGTAGCGCGCATTGGCTGGCTGGCCTTTGCCTGCGCGGTCGCCATGCTGTATCTGACGGCCATGCACAACGCCGGCGAGCGCTTCATCCTGCCGGTGCTGGCTAGCTTGCTGCCGCCCCTCGGCATGATCGTCATAAGCGTGCTGGCCTCGGAGCGGGTTGGGCCGGTGGCGCTGGCCTGGGGCCAACTGGCCGGGCACGCCGGGGCGGTGCTGCTGCTCTACCCCGGCTGCCGCGCCGAGCTTAGCTATCGCGGCGGGCTGCCGGCCGCCTGGCGTGAACTGCGCCCGGTGCTGCGGCCGCTGCCGCTGGTGCTCCTCTCGATGCTGGTCTTCACGATCTATGGCACGGTCGATGCGGTGTGGGCCTCGCGGCTGGGCGCCAGCCAGGTGTCTTACCTGGGCTATGCCCAGCGTTTGCTGGTGGCGGTGGGCAACGTCGTTGCGCTGGGGCCGATGACAGTCATTTTGCCGCGCCTGGCCGCCGCCGCCTACGCCGGGCAGCGCGAGCAATTTCTGAGCGAGACGGCGCTGGTGGTGCGCCTGGTGCTGGCCCTGGGCGCTGCCACGGCGGGCGCGCTGGCGGTGCTGGCGCTGCCGATTGTCGAGCTGCTGTTTGAGCGCGGAGCCTTCACGCACGCCGCGGCTGTGGGCCTGGCCGCCACGCTGCCGGGCATGTTCGTCGGCCTGGTCGCCAACAGCGGCGTCACGATCTTGTTTCGGGCGCTGCACGCGCGGCACGACCGGCGCGGCGCGGCAGCGCTGGGCGCGCTCGGCACGCTGGTGTACTTCACCCTCTCGGGCGTGTTGAGCCAGGTGTGGCAACTCAACGGCATCGTCGCCGCCTTCGCGTTAACGTGGTGGCTGGTGCTGGCCCTGGCGGCCTGGCGCGTGTGGTCCGGCGAGGGCACCGCCCGCCTGAGCCGCGCCACGCTGCTGTTCGGGGTGCGGGTGCTGGTGGCCACGGCGGTTAGCGTGGCAGTGGCGGTGCTGGCGCGCCAGTGGCTCATCGCGCCGCTGGCCGTCACCGGAACGCTGAGCCTGGCGCTGCGGCTGGCGGTGTGCGGCGGGCTGAGCGGGCTGGCCTTCTTCGTGACGGCGGTGCTGATCTTGCGCATGCCCGAACTGCGGCTGCCGCTGGCGCGCGTGCCGCTCTGGCGCTGGCTCGAAACGCATTGGAGCCTGGCCCGATGACCAGCGTGACCACCCCCCTGGCGGCCTTGCAGCGGGCCGACCGGCTGGCCCACCTCCAGCGGCTGGCACGGCGGCTGGCCCCCTACGGCCTGGCGGCGATCTGGTGCCTGATATTGGCGCTGAGTTGGCGCTTTGAGAGCGCCGGCCTGCTGCGCACCTTGCTCGCCACGTTCACCACCCTGGGCCTGGGCATCGCGCTCATCGAGGTCGGCGTGCGGATGGGCTTCGTGTCGTCGCGCCACGCCTGGCTGGTCGCGCTGCTGCTCAAGCTCACGCTGTCGTTCCTCATCACGAGCTACTTGTGGGCCGAGCCGCTCACCAAGCTCGGCGTGCTGCGCGTGGCCGACGCCACGCTGGGCATTCAAGACTCTAACATCTACGACTATCAGGCCGTGCA
>JBBRZY010000630.1:0-3524 GCA_038252885.1 Anaerolineales bacterium
AACCCGCTCTCCACCCAGGACGACGTGGCCGCCAGCCTGGTGAACCACTACGAAATCCCCACCTACGCCATCAAGGGCGAAGACACCACCACCTACTACCAGCACATTAAGGCGGCGCTGGATCACAAGCCCCACCTGACCATGGACGACGGCGCCGACCTGGTGAGCACCATCCACAAGGACCGCACCGACCTGCTGGACGGCATCATCGGCGGCACCGAGGAGACCACCACGGGCGTCATTCGCCTGCGGGCCATGGCCGCCGACGGCGCGCTCAAGTTCCCGGTGCTGGCCGTCAACGACGCCCAGACCAAGCACTTCTTTGACAACCGCTACGGCACCGGCCAGTCCACGCTCGACGGCATTGTGCGCGCCACCAACATCCTGCTGGCCGGCAAGACCTTCGTGGTCGGCGGCTACGGCTGGTGCGGGCGCGGCCTGGCCTCGCGCGCGCGCGGCATGGGCGCCAACGTCATCGTCACCGAGATCGACCCGCTGCCCGCGCTCGAAGCCGTGATGGATGGCTACCGCGTGATGCCCATGGCCGAAGCCGCCAAGATCGGCGACATCTTCTGCACCGTCACCGGCGACGTAAACGTCCTCGACGCCCATCACTTTGCCGCCATGAAAGACGGCGCCATCATCTCCAACTCCGGCCACTTCAACGTCGAGATCAACATCCCGGCGCTCGAAGGCCAGGCCGTCAAGCGCCTGCGCGTGCGCGAGTTCGTCGAGCAGTTCACCCTGGCCGATGGCCGCCGCGTCAACCTGCTGGGCGATGGCCGCCTGATCAACCTGGCCGCCGCCGAGGGCCACCCGGCCAGCGTCATGGATATGTCCTTCGCCAACCAGGCGCTGGGCGCTGAGTTCATGGTGCGCAACGCCGCCAGCCTCCAGAGCCAGGTCTACCCCATCCCGCCCGACATCGACCGCGAGATCGCGCGCCTGAAGCTGGCCGCCATGGGCGTGCACATTGACGTGCTGACCGCCGAGCAGACCAAGTACCTCAACTCTTGGGAAGAAGGCACCTAGCCTTCGCGCCCGTCTAGCGGACCATGGCTGCGGCCGTCACCTGCTACCTGCACCCGACCCGCCTGGCCGTCGAGCACTGTGAACAGTGTCGGCGGCCAGTGTGCGGGTCGTGTCTTTGGTACGCTGCGAGTGGCCAGCGGCTGTGTCCCGACCACGCCGCCGAGCGCCTGCAGGCCGGCGAAACCGTCACGCCGCCCGAGCGCTACGCCGAGGGCATCGTCCACAGTGAAGTTTCGGCCGCGCAGCCGGGCGCGCCGGGGCTGGCTTACCGGGGTAACGGCGTTGATCTCAGCGCGCTGGTGGCCGGAGTGGCCGGCGCGGCGGCGCTGCTCACCTGCACAGGGCAGGCCTGGCTGCTGCCGTTCCTGGCGTTTGGGCTGGGGGTGGCGGTCTGGTGGCAAGCGCGCGGGGCCGCCGACCCCCGGCGCGCGCGCTGGCTGGCCGGCCTGGGCCTGGCCGGCGGCGGCGTCTACCTGCTCTTCTTCTTGGCCTGGTTTGCCTTTGTGGCCATGTGCATGCTCACGGTGTTCCTCAACGTCCTCACCGTTGGCCCCCGCGTCGGGCCGATCCCCACGCCGTTTCCGGTAACGCCCTTTCCGCTGACGCCCTTCACGCCGTAGTCGGCGCTGGCCTACACCCAGCACGGGCGCTGACCTGCTGGCATTGTGATCGTCCGGCGCCTGGGGTGATCGGTGGCTGGCTGGCAATAAGCGGCGAGTGCCTCATCTGACAACCCACTCGCTACCCACCCAACGCGCGACGGCCACTATGCCGCGCTAAAACTCCTTAGACCCTCTAGACCCTTCCGCACACCGACTCTGAAATTACACTAGGGGCTGGGGGTCTCGGTCTCGGTCGGGGTGGCGGGCGGGGCCACGACGATGGTGATGAAGATGCGGTCGCCGAAGACGTTGCCGGCCGGGTCGCGCGCTTGCCAGCGGCCGGTGTAGCTGCCAGGCTCGCCGGGGGCGAGCATAGCGACCTCGATCACGGCCTCCAGCCCGGCGCGGGCCGGGTAGAGCGCCAACTCACTGCGCGCACCCAGCGCGTTCCCACTGACCAACACCAACCGATAGCCGGCGTCCCAGTCGCAGGTGCCGGCGTTGCGCACCGACCACTGTTTGAGCACCAGCTGGCCCGGCTCGAAGATCGTGCCGTCGGGCACGCTCAGGTCGGCGATGTAGTCCACATCGTTGGTGCACGGGCCGCCAGTGGGGGTAGGGGTGACGCTGGCGAGCGTGTCGGGCGTGCCGGCGGCCGGGGTGTCAGCCGGGGTGGCGGCCTCGAGCGTGCCTGCGCCGGAGGTGGCAGGGGGCGCTGGCTCGGTGGCGGTGGCGGTGGCGGTTGGCGGTGGTACGGCCGTGCTGGTGACGGTCGGCGTGGCCGAACGGTTGGCGGCCACCAGGGGGGTGAACGACGGCCGGGCGGTGGTAGTGGGGGTGGTGGGGCTGGGGCTGCACGCCGCCGCTAGAACGAGCAGCAGGGCACAGCCACAAACGCGCCAGGGGGCGACCATGGCGGGATTATAGCGCCTACGGCCGAGAAAAGTGAAAGAGAAAAAGGTAGGGACGAGCAGCGGCCGGGGTGAGGTTGTTTAGGTGAGCGGGTATTTTTGGACCAGGGAGCGGGCGGCGGCCCACTCCCTGGTCCAAAAATACGGTGGTGGCGGCTGGAGTACCAGCCGTGGGTTTATTCTTCTTCGGTCAGCAGTTCGGCCTCGGCGGCTTCGATCTCGTCTTCGGGCTTGACGACGATGGGCGTGCCGGTGGCAACTTGCTGAGCGCGGATCGCCAACTCGATTTCCTCGGCGATCTCGGGATGTTCCTTCAGGTAGACCTTGGCGTTCTCGCGGCCCTGGCCCAGGCGCTGCTCGTTGTAGGAGAAGAACGCGCCGCGCTTGGTGACGATCTCCATGGCGGCCCCGATGTCAATCAGGTCGCCGACCTTAGAGATGCCTTCGTTGTACATGATGTCGAACTCGGCCTCGCGGAACGGCGGGGCAACTTTGTTCTTGGTCACACGCACGCGCGTGCGCGAGCCGATGACGTCGGCGCCTTCTTTGATGGCCTGAATACGGCGCACGTCCATGCGCACGCTGGCGTAGAACTTGAGGGCCATGCCGCCGGTGGTGGTCTCTGGGTTGCCGAACATCACGCCGATCTTCTGGCGCAGTTGGTTGGTGAAGATCATGGAGGTGTTGCTCTGCTTGATGGCGCCCGAGAGCTTGCGCAGCGCCTGCGACATGAGGCGGGCCTGCATGCCCATGGAAGCGTCGCCCATGTCGCCCTCGATTTCGGCGCGGGGAACCAGCGCGGCGACCGAGTCGACCACGACTACATCCATCGCGCCGGAGCGCACCAGGGCTTCGGCAATTTCGAGCGCCTGCTCGCCGGTGTCGGGCTGGGCGATGTAGAGGTTGTCAATATCGACGCCGCAGCGCGCGGCGTAGGCCGGGTCGAGGGCGTGCTCCATGTCAATGTAGGCGCACAGAC
>JBBRZY010000631.1:0-3524 GCA_038252885.1 Anaerolineales bacterium
CGACCGCCGAGAAGGCGCTCTTGCGGCCCTTCCAAATGCGCGCGCGGTCGGCGGCGTCTTTGGCGATGGCGAACTCGAACGCGCCCGAGGCGGCGATGAGCGCGCGCAACTGCTCGAACTCAGCCGCCACTTGCTGCGTCTCGCCATCGAGCTCCACGATCAGCAGGGCTTCGGCGTCGGCCGGGTAGTGCGGGTGCACCGCCGCCTCGGCCGCCTGGATCGCCAGCCGATCCATGATCTCAATTGCGCCCGGCAGCAGGCCGGAGGCGATCACCTGGGTCACGGCCTCGCCCGCTGCCTCCAGGCTGTGATAGGCCGCCAACACGGTCTCGTATTTCTCCGGGCGCGGCAGCAGCCGCAGCGTGATCTCCAGCGCGATGCCGAACAAGCCCTCCGAGCCGACGAACAGGCCGGTCAGGTCGGGGCCAACGCTCTCCTGGCTGTCGCTGCCCAGCGTCACCACCTCGCCGTCGGCCAGCACCACTTTCAGGCCGAGCACATGGTTGCTGGTCATGCCATACTTGAGGCAGTGCGCGCCGCCGGAGTTGAAAGCGATGTTGCCGCCCAGCGTGCACACCTGCTGGCTAGACGGATCGGGCGCGTAGTACAGGCCGTGCGGCGCGGCGGCCTTCGACACGTCCAGATTGATGACGCCCGGTTCGACGACCGCCAAGCGTTGCTCCGGGTCGAGCCGCAAAATGTGGTTGAGGCGGTTGAGGGCGATCACCAGGCCGTCTTGAATCGGCAGCGACCCGCCCGACAGGCTAGTGCCGCTGCCGCGCGCGACGAACGGCATCTTGTGCGCGTAGCACAACTGCACCGTCTCGATCAACTCGGCCTGCGTCTCGGGGATGACGACGGCCGCCGGCCGCGCGCGATAAGCGGTCAGGCCATCGGACTCATATGACACCAGTTGGCCGGGCTGCGCGAGCAGACGATCTTCTGGGTAAAGCCGTGCGAGGGCGGGGAGCATGGCGCGAGGGTGACACGAAGCGCTGGAGTTGTCAAGAATGGAGGTCGGAGGTCGGCGCAAGAGATGATTGTGTTTACCTTTTTCTTGTCTCTAATCCGCGCGACGAAGAGGGCAGTAAACGAGGCGCGTGGGCGGCGACTGGCAGAGGCGCTGTCAATCAGATAGGAGGCCGCGCCAGTTCAAGCGGTGAGACTGCGCAGCGTCACCCCGCCAATTACGCTGCGTGGTAACAGTGCCGCGAGCGGGGCTTCGGGATGACAGTACAGAGGGAATTATCCAACCAGCCCATGCGTTGAGAACAGGCGTGTAGACCCCGCCGACCCTCGGCCTCTGTCATTTCGAAGCCCGCCTCAAGTCGTTGGTCCTCGCACAGCCTTGGGGCGGGTGAGAAATCCCACCATCAGTTCACCCCAATAGCGGGTATGACCTTAATCCCACTTCCCGCTTGACTCGCGCCTGCCAGTCGCTATATACTGTCCAAATTATTTAGGTAAGACTAAATTTCTATTAAGGTTTGGCAAACATGCCGCCAACACAGGCCGTTTACGACTTTCAAGCCCTCCCTCCGCCTCTCTTCGGCGCGGCCGGCGGCAAGGGCGGCACCCTGGCGCGGATGGCACAGGCCGGCTATCCCGTGCCCACCGGCCTCGTCATCCTGCCGCACGCGTTTGAGGGCGACACGCTGCGGCCCGACGGCTGGGCGCTCATTGTGTCCCTGCTGGCCAAGCTGCGCGGCCCGCACGACTCGCCCCTGGCCGTGCGCTCGTCCGCCGCGCAAGAAGACTCGGCCCTGGCCTCCTTCGCCGGCAGCTTTGAAACGCTGCTCAACGTGCGCGGCGAGGCCGAACTGCGCACCGCCATCGAGACCGTGTTCCGCTCACACGCCGCCGCGCGCGTGCAGGCCTACGCCGCCGCGCTTGGGGCCGACGCCTCCACGCCCGGCATGGCCGTCGTCGTGCAGCGCATGGTCCCGGCCGAGCATGCCGGCGTGCTGTTCACCGCCGACCCGGTCAGCGGCAGCCACGCCGCGCTGGTGGGCAACGCCGTGCGCGGCCTGGGCGAGAGCCTGGTGGCGGGTGAGGCCGACGCGCTAGCGTTTAAGCTGGCGCGCCCTCATGGCAAATATTCTGGCCCGCCCGAGCTCAAGCGCTACGCGCGCCAACTGTTCGCGCTGGCCTGCAAGCTAGAGACCGAGTTGGACGGCCCGCAAGACATTGAGTGGGCCGCGGCCGGCGGGCGCGTCGCGCTGCTGCAGGCCCGGCCCATCACCACGCTGCGGGCCAGCAACCCCGCCACCGGCGAATGGAACGACAGCCTGGCCGGCGACTATTTGTGGACCAACACCAACTACGGCGAGGCCGTGCCCGATGTGATGACGCCCGCCACCTGGTCCATGCTGCAAGTCTTCATGCACGAACTGCTGCCCATCACCGCGCCGGGGCGGCACCCCATCATTGGCAACATCGGCGGGCGCTTCTATTTCAACCTGAGCCTGATCTCGTCGCTGATGGCCGCCACTGGCTTCAAGCGCGACCGCATCGCCGCCGAAGCCGAAGAATTTTACGGCCGCGTGCCGCCCGCGATGGACATTCCGCTGATCCCGTTTGCGCTGCTGCCGCTGCTCAAGCTGCTGGTGCCATTCGGCATTAAGGCCAAGCGGCGCGTCACCGCGCAACAGAAGGAACTGCCCGCCTACCTCTTGGGCGAAGCCGCGCGGGCCGAGGCGCTGAAGGCGCAGATAGCGGCCGTCAACGACCCGCTGGCGCTGGCCGCGCTGTGGGAGGCCCAGGTGCTGCCCGCTTTTAAGCTGGCCGCCCAGATGATGCAGGCCGGCACCAGCCAATACGAGAACGCCGCCCGCGCCCTGCGCCGCACGCTGGAAGCGACGGTCGGCGTCGAGGACAGCAACGCCCTGCTGTCGGGCATCAATGCCGGCGGCGCGCTGGCGAGTTTGGGGCCGGTGCTGGGGCTGTGGCAGGTCAGCCAGGGCCAACTGAGTCAGGCCGACTTCGTGGCGCACTACGGCCATCGCGGCGCGCACGAATTCGAGCTGAGCTGGCCGCGCCCGGCCGAAGACCCGCACTGGCTGGCGGCGCAGTTGGCCAGCGCCGCCGAGGTGGATGTGCCCGCCCTGCTCGCCCGGCAGCAAGCCCAGCACGCCGCCGCCTGGGAGCGCTATGTCGCTCGCATCCCGCGCCAGGCCTCGGCCATGCGCCGCCAGTTGGACGAGGGCGCGGCCGGCGGCCGGCGGCGCGAGGCCGCGCGCAGCGGGCTGACGCGCATGTCTGGCGTGCTGCGCGCCTGCCTGCTGCGGGCCGCAACGCTGACCGGCCTGGGCGACGACGTGTTCTACCTCACGCTGGATGAAATGGCCGCCCATCTGCGCGGCGCGGCCGAGGGGCAGACCGCCGTTGGTTACCTCCCGGCCCGGCGCGCCACCCACGCCCGCTACAGCGCCCTGCCGCCCTACCCGTCGCTCATCCGCGGGCGCTTCGACCCCTTTGCCTGGGCGGCCGACCCGGCGCGCCGCTCCGATGTCTTCGACGCCCAG
>JBBRZY010000632.1:0-3510 GCA_038252885.1 Anaerolineales bacterium
ATCTCGACATCCGGCGGGGGGAAATCTTCAGCCTGCTGGGGCCGAACGGCGCGGGCAAGTCCACCACCATCAACATGCTGTCGTGCCTGCTGGCGCCCACCGGCGGCGAGGCGCACATCGGCGGGCACTCGGTGCGGCGCGAAGCCGCGGCCGTCAAGCGCCTGATCGGCGTCGTGCCGCAAGACATCGCGCTCTACCTGCCGCTCTCGGCGCGCGAGAACCTGCTCTTCTGGGGCCAAATGTACGGGCTGGGCGGGGCCGCGCTGCGCCAACGCGTGGACGAGGTGCTCGAATTGGTGGGCTTGAGCGACCGCGCCAAAGACCGCGTGGGCAACTTCTCGGGCGGGATGCAGCGCCGGGTCAACATTGCCGCCGGGTTATTACACAAGCCGCAACTCATTTTCATGGACGAGCCGACGGTGGGCATTGACCCGCAGAGCCGCCGCAACATCCTCGACATGGTCAAGGCGCTCAACGCGCAGGGCATGACCGTGCTGTACACCACGCACTACATGGAAGAAGCGCAAGAACTGAGCAACCGCATCGGCATCATTGACCACGGCCAACTGATTGCGCTGGGCACGCTGGCCGAGCTGACGCGCATGGTGGGCGAAGAAGATGTGGTCGAGCTGAGCCTGGCGGCCGAAGAACCCGCGCCCGGCCTGCTGGCCGCCCTGGGCGCAGTGGCCGGCGTGCGCGCGCCCACCCGCGAGAACGGCACCGTGCGGCTGTTGGCCCGCAACGGCAACGCCGCCCTGCCCGACCTGATCACCGCCGCCAACGCGCAGGGCGTGCACCTCACCAACGTCAGCGTGCGCGCGCCGAACCTGGAGGCCGTGTTCCTGCACCTGACCGGCCGGGCGCTGCGCGACTAGGCCCCCACCATGAAAAAAATCCTTGCCATTGGCTGGAAAGACCTGAGCCTGGTGCTGCGCGACCGCGCGGCGCTGGTGCTGATGGTGCTGGCCCCGTTTGTGCTGACGCTGGCGCTGGGCTTCGTCACCGGGCGCTTTTCGGGCCCGCGCCAAACCACCGGCCTGCGCGACATCCCGGTGGTGCTGGTGAACGCCGACGACGGCCAACTGGGCCAGGCGCTGGTGGAAGTGTTCGACCGGCCTGAACTGGCCGACCTGCTGGCCCCGACCCTCGACGCAGACGCCGCCAGCGCGCGGCAGGCGGTGGAAGCCGACCAGGCCGCGGCGGCCATCATCATCCCAGCCGGCTTTAGCGCGCGGGTGCTCCCGAACACCGCCTCCGACGCGAGCGCGACCGGCACGCAGATCGAGGTCTACGCCAGCCCCAGCCGGCCAGTGAGCGCGGGCCTGGTGCAGACCATCGTGCAGCGCTTTCTGAGCCAGGTGGAGACCGGGCAGGTCGGCGCGCAAATCACCATCGCGCAACTGCTGGCGACCGGCCGGCTGGCGCCGCAAGACGCCGCGACCATCGGCCCGCAGATCGCCGAGCGCCTGACGGCCGGGCCGGACGGCCAAAGCCTGATCACGTTCAACAATGCCGAGGCCAGTGGCGTGGTGAACGTGGACGTGCTGGCGGCCTTCGCGCCGGGTATGGCGATGTTCTTCCTGATGTACACCGTGGCCTACGGCGGGCGCAGCCTGCTGGCCGAGCGGCGGGCCGGCACGCTGCCGCGCCTGCTGAGCACGCCCACCGCCGCGGTGCAGGTGCTGGGTGGCAAGGTGTTCGGCATCTTCTTGACCGGCGCGGCGCAAGTGGGGGTCTTGATCGCCGCCAGCAGCCTGTTGTTCGGGCTGAAGTGGGGCGACCCCTTCGCCGTGGCGGTGTTGATCGTGGCTGTGGCGGCGGCGGCCACCGGCTGGGGCTTGCTGCTGGCGGCCTTTGCGCGCACGCCCGAGCAGGTGGGCAGCCTGGGCACGGCGCTGATGCTGCTGTTCGGCGTGGTGGGCGGCTCGTTCATTCCGGCCAGCAACTTTCCGGCCTGGCTGATCGCCATCGGCCGGGTGACGCCCAACGCCTGGGGCATGGAGGGCTTTGCGGCCCTGGCGCGCGGCGCGACCCTGAGCGCGGTGGCGCTGCCGCTGACGGCGCTGGCGGTGATGGCGGCGGTGCTGTTCGGCGCAGCGGCGCTGGTGTTCAACCGCACCAGCCGCAACCGCGCTTCCTAACGGCCCCGCCAAGGACATGCGACATGCGTAAGCTCTTTGCGATTGCCTGGAAAGATACGCTGGTGCGCTTCGCCAGCCGCTCTGAAATCCTGTTCTTCCTGGTGCTGCCGATTGTGTTCACGGTGCTGATCGGCGGGGCCACGGGCGGCAGCGGCGACAACCGCCTGCCGGTGCTGCTGGTGGATGACGACCAGGGCGCGCTGGCGGCCGAGTTGACCACCGCGCTAGCCGCGTCGGACGCAGTGCGGCTGGTGCCACAGTCGCGGGCCGAGGCCGCCAAGTCTTTTGCCGGCGACGACTACCCGGCGCTAGTGACCATCCCGGCCGGGTTCACGGCGGCGCTGCAAGCGGGCCAACCGGCCACACTGGAAATCAGCACCCTGCCCGATAACGTCAACGCGCTGGCCGCCGAGCAGGCGATCCACACGGCGGCGGACGAGGTGGGGCGGGCGCTGTTGGTGGCGGCCGCCAGCGTGGCCGAGGCCGAGCGCGCACAGCCCTTTGCGGACGCCAGCGCGCGCAGCACGTACTTCAGCGACGCACTGGCCGAGGCCAAGACCGCTTTCGCCGCCGCGCCCGAACGCCTGAGCGTGACCCACGCGACCATGCTGGACGACGGCCAGTTCACAGCGCAGGACGCGCGCGGCCAGGCCTCGGCCGGGCAACTCATCACCTGGGTACTGGTGCCGCTGCTGGGGACCTCGGCCCTCTTCGCCTACGAGCGCGAACGCGGCACGCTGCGCCGGCTGATCACCACGCCGACGGGCCGGACGACCTACCTGCTGGGGACGATCGCCGGGCAGTTCACGCTGGCGCTGGTGCAGATGCTGCTGCTGGTGCTCTTCGGCCGCTATGTGATGAACGTCAACTGGGGCCAAGACCCGGTGGCGCTGGTCGTGATGCTGGTGACGTTCGGGCTGGCGGCCACGGCGCTGGGCACGCTGCTGGGCACGTTTATCAAGACTGAGGCGCAGGCCAATGGGCTGAGCATCATGCTGGGCATGGTGCTGGCGCTGCTGGGCGGCTGCTGGTATCCGGCCGAGGTGTTCCCCGAGATCGCGCGCACGGCGGCTAAGGTGCTGCCGACCACCTGGGCCATGCAGGGCCTGAGCGACCTGGTGCTGCGCGGGCAGGGGCTGGCGCAGGTGCTGCCGGAGGCCGGGGTGCTGTTGGGCTTCGCGGCGCTGTTCCTGGTGGCGGGGGTGCTGCGGTTTAGGTACGAGTAGGGTCGAAAACCTTTGGCCACGAATTACACGAATTGGGTACGTGACAGGTCGGGGCGCAGCACGCGGCGACAAGAACGATAGCGACGGGGATGGTCAGGTGACCATCCCCGTTGTGGTTGGAGGCAGCCGGTATAATCGCCATC
>JBBRZY010000633.1:0-3510 GCA_038252885.1 Anaerolineales bacterium
AGGCCAGTGCCCTTGCCGTCGAGGCCGTGGCAACGGGCGCAGTTCAACTCAAACAGTTGGCCGCCGGTTTCAACCAGGCGGGCCTCATAAGCGGTATCAAAGGTCGCCATCCGGTCCTGTTCGCTTACGGCGACATAGCCGAACAGGATCATGGTCAGGACGAAGCTCAAGGTGCCGACGATTACGCGCCACGTCATGGGATGGTCTCCTAGGGCTTCTGCCAGTAATTGGCGTTCTTGTGGTAGTACACGATCTGGCAGAACTCATGCTGCTGGCCCGGCACACAGAAGTCGGCCGGCCCGCCGTCCCAGATCACGCGGAAGGTGATGCGCTTGACATCGGTCTGCCAATCTTCGATCACCATCTGGCCCTCGGGCGCGGTGAGGCAGTTGGCGGCCCGGGTGCAGCGCGTGCCGTTCTCGGCGGTGTGCACTTCTTCCTCGTATAGCTCGAGGAGGCTCTTCAGGGTGGGCGTCGGCGCTTGTTCCCAATTGGCGGCGGTGTAGGTGCCGGCCGTCAGTTGGGTCCAGTCACTCTCGCGCAGTGGGCCAGGGTGGGTTTGGGGCAAAAGCTCCGCCACAATTTCCTGGTCGGGTGACGAGTTGACCAGGAAGCGCGGCGTGCCCATGTAAGACAGCATCGCCATGGCCGCCACGAAGACCATGCCCAGGGTCAGGCCCACGCGCCGGTCGCCGTAGCGGCGGCTGGGGCCGACTTCGATGTAGGGGATGGCGACGAGCAGGCCGGTGAGGATGCCGGGGGCGATCAGGCCCCAGAAGACTTTATCGCCGATCTTGAGCATGCCCTGCACCCACAGGAAGTACCAGGGGGCGGTGGTGTGCAGCGGCGTGATGAGCGAGTCGGCGTGCGGCTCAAGCGGGGCGTGGAAGGAGAAGATGGCCCAGGCCACGCAGATGAGCGTGAGCAGCGCCACATAGAGCATCTCGCGCGTGAGCACGTCGGGCATGAAGTAGGTGCGCTGGTCGGTGGGCACGCGCTTGGCGGTGTCTTCGCCCACGGGCTCCGATTCGGGCGGCAGGCTGTGCCCGTGGATGACGACCTTGTAGTAGTGCGCGCCCAGGAAGACCAGGCCGGCCAGCGGCAGCAGCAGCACATGCAGCAGGTACCAGCGCAGCAGGCCGCCAGCGTTGAATTGCGGGCCGCCGCGCGCGATCAGGTTGACGATGTCACCCACTTGTTGGGGCGGGATGGCCTCGACCATCGAGACGCCGATGGTGACGGCCCACAGCGACAACTGGTCCCACGGCAGCAGGTAGCCCGAGAAGGACAGCAGCAGGGTCATGAACAGCAGCAAAATGCCGGTGACCCAGGTGAACTGGCGCGGCTTTTTGTAGTTGCCGGTGATGAAGGTGCGGGCCATGTGCAGCAGCACCACAATCACCATCAGCTCGGCCCCCAGCTTGTGCATGTCGCGCATCAGCCGGCCAAAAGGCACGTTGGCCAGGATGTTGAGCATGTTCTCGTAAGCGACGAGCGGCGAGGGCGTGTAGTAGATCATCAGGAAGACGCCGGTGATGATCTCGAAGGCGAAGAAGTAGGTGGAGAGCCAGCCCAGCCGGAACGACGGATATAGGCCGGTGACCAGGTTGTGATAATAGGTCGGCCGCATGTGGAACCAAAAGCCGTCGGCGTGAGGCTTGACGCGCGGGTTGGGGCGCGGCGGCGGGTCGCCCCGCAGCACGCTGCGAATATCGTCAATATCCAGGCCAGCGGTGACGCGCTCGACCACTTCGTTGGTCTTGAACAGCAGCGCCGGCACAAAGCCCTTGGCTTTGACGTCGTCGAGAAAGGGGATATGGGGCTTAAAGACTGCCATGGGGGGCTCCTATTTGCCGCCGCCGGGCTTGGAGTTGGAGTCGCCGACGATGCGCTTGCCAGTGTCGATAACCAGCTTGACCGTGCCGGCCGGGATGACGATGGCGCTGCCCTGCAGCGAGCCGGCCAGCGCTTCGGTGGTGGCCAGCACGCCGCCGCCGCCATCGACCGCCTGGACGACGAACACATCCAGGTTGCGGGTGGCGGGGCCGTCGATGCGGATGCCGGTCGGCAGGTACTTCGAGCCGTGGCACGGGCACTCAAAGCGGTCGTTGGTGGGCACCCATTTGTATAGGCAGCCCAGGTGGACGCAGATTTTGTAGAGGGCTTTAACCCCCAGTGTCTGCGGATAGGCGTCTTTGGTTCCCGGGTAGTCGGTGTATTGGCGGTCGATGTTGCCCTGGCCGATGTTCACTAGCCAGAAGCGGCCCTCGTCGAAGGCCACCGGGCCAGAGTCGGCCGGGGGCACTTCAGTCACGTCGAGCTCAAACACGCCGCCGAATTCACCGGCTTGGAAGCGCGGAATGGCAAACCATAGGATGGCGCCACCGGCCTCGGCCAGGAAGAGCGCCATGGAGGCCGCCCAGATGTAATAGAGGAACTCCCGCCGTGACATGGGCGCCACGCTGGGCGTGGGCGGAGTCGTGGCTGTCGGTGCTTCTTTGGCTGCAGCCGCCATAGTCGTTCTTCTCCTCTGTTGGTTATGCGAGTGAAACCTGGCGCTTACGTTTCAAAGCCGTCAATCGGCGCCAGAAAGGATCACTCAGGTATTTGCTCAGGGCAAGTAAAATCTATCACAAACAATTCGGAGAGTCAAACCATGTATTCACACGGGCTTAAGCATTTGACGAGAAGGCGGTAGGCGACGAGAATAGGACCATGCCTGATGCCCAATTGCCGCCCCCGCTGCTGGTAGCTGACCCCCTGGCGCTCGAACGCTTGGCCGCCGAATTGACCACTGTGCCGGCGCTGGGCGTCGACACCGAATCGAATAGCCTGCACGCCTACCGCGAGCGGGTGTGCCTGATCCAGTTTTCGACCCCGGCCGGCGATTATGTGCTCGACCCCCTGGCGCTGACCGATCTGAGCCCGCTGGCCCCGATCTTCGCCAATCCGGCCCAAAAGAAGGTCTTTCACGCTTCGGAGTACGATGTGCTCTGCCTGCGGCGCGACTACGACTTTCAATTCGCCAACCTGTTCGACACGATGGTGGCGGCGCGCACGCTGGGCCTGCCGCAGTTGGGTTTAGGCTCGCTGCTGGAAGCGCATTTCGGCGTGACGCTGAATAAGCGCTTTCAGCGCGCCGATTGGGGCCAGCGCCCGCTGACGGCCGAGCTGCTGGACTACGCCCGCTTTGACACGCACTTTCTGCTGGAGTTGAGCGACAAGCTGGCGGCCGAGCTGACCGCCGCCGGCCGGACCGAAGAAGCGTATGAGGAGTTCGAGCGGCTGGAGCGCGTGAGCATTGCGGCGGTGACCGGCAACGGCGCGAACCCCAACGCGTTTTGGCGCGTGAACGGGGCGCGCGACCTGAACCCGGCCCAGGCGGCGCTGCTGCGCGAGTTGTTCCTCTACCGCGAGCGCCAGGCCGAGCGCGCCGACCGCCCGCCTTTCAAAGTGATGAGCGACCAGACGCTATTCGAGATTGCGCGCCGGGCCCCGCAGGCGCCGGCC
>JBBRZY010000634.1:0-3503 GCA_038252885.1 Anaerolineales bacterium
CAGGCGCTTCCATCCCATAATGCGCGCTCATTTCCACGCCTATCGACCCGGCAGGTATAGGTTTCTTGCGCTGTATCGGCTTCCAAGATCTGGGGCAGTTCGATCCATTGTGCTTGTTTTGGCCTTCAGTAAGCAGATACATTTTTGACGTCCTATTCGCTATCCTTGAAGTCCTGGATTTGGATCTCGTACGCCTCGCCTAGCGCCTGGAGGGATTCCGTCACCTGTCTTTCGGAGGCTTGGGAAAAGGTGAGGGTATGGTAGGTCTGATCCACTTCAAAAGAGCAGCGAGCTGCCAGCAAGGTTTGGCGGACTTTTTCCAGCAGCTCTGGCTCAAACGAGAAGTGTAGGGCAATCGTTGTCCGGCGCATCAGGGTCACCACGCGCTTTTCTTCGGGCTTGGGCGCCGCCTCGGCCGGCTGGGCCGGAAAACCCGTCTGGGCTTGCTCCGGCATGGGCAACAACTCAAACTGGGGATGCTTGAAGCGGAGCGGGGCCAATTCGGCCTTCTCCAGACAGGTGAATAGTTTGTCGGGCTGGCGGACCAGGCGGAGGGCGGGGGAGAGGCTTTCCACGGTGAACGGCTCGGCGACCGCTGAATCGCCCTCCAACAGCGAAAAGCCCTCATACAGGACGAATTTTTCGGAATGGCCGGCCCATTCTTCCAACTCCACCGCCACGTTTTTGGGCAAATCGCGCCCGGTTAGTTTTTTTAGCAACGCCGGCACGTTCAATGTGGGGTCACGGACAAGTTGCGCGGCTACTTTGGCTTTCTGCAACTTCAAGATGGTTATGGTGTCCGGTTGGTTTGAAGTCACCTCCGCCAGCGGGGTCAGCCTGGCCAGGACTTGCGCCGGGTACAGTTCGGACTCGAGGTAGATTTCGAAGTTGGGCAGCACTGTGACCTTGGGGGCGGCCAGGTCGCCGGCCCGGATACGCCCGAAGCGCTCCGAGACGCGGAAGGCGCGGAGCTGATGCAGGGCTGGGTAAAGCTTGGGCTTGGCCGGCGGCCCGTAGGCCACGTCGATGTAGCGCAAAATCAGGGGCAGCCCTTCGAGAAAACGCTCCACATACCGCCCTTCGACCCGCTCAAACGCATCGGACATTTGTTCCGTGATGCTCGCGTCGTTTTCCCACGGATTCTTGCCCTCGTAAAAACACTCATAGCGCTTTAGTTCTTTGCCCCACTTGCTTTTGGGGAGTTGCTGCGGGATGAGAAAGTAGGGGTGGGCGGTTTTTAGGTGGGCGATGAAGGCGGCTGTGCTCAACCACACCCCACTCGGGCAGTTTTGTAGTTGGTCGAGGAGAAAGCGCCGGATGGCGTTGAAGTCCAGGCTCGGCACAACGTTGGTGGCACTCCCGCGCATAGAAAAACCGTCGAGCCGCCCCACGACGCTCGTCTGGTAGAACTCGTTGGCGCCCTTGAGCAGGACCTCCAAGAGGCGCCGCTCCTGCTGGAGAGGCGGTGTGTCCAAGAAGTGCGCGTAGGCCTCTTCGTTGAAGCGCATAACATTGTCGGGGAAAGACGCATGTTCGCTGTTGTAGCCGACATAGACCCCCTTGGTATCGTAGTTGACAAAACCCAGTTGGCGCGCCAGGTCATCCACAAAATCCACCCAACCGGAAGCGCCGTTCTCCTTCACTTCCGCGGGCGCTTTAGGATCGGTCATGAGCTGGGCCAGCCGCAAAGCGTCGGACTTGCTGAGTTGGTTGCTGCGGTGAGAGCGCTTCACTTCCCGGCTGCGCACGTACTCGACAAACACGTGTACATCGTGCCGCACCTCGCCCGGGTTGGCGAAGACCTCCAACTTATCAACCGCCATGGGAGTGAGGGAGAGTTTACTCATCGGCCTTCACCGTTTTGATGACATAGCCCGCCTTCTTCACTATCTTCTCCAGCTCACTGGCCCAGCCGCGCGGGAAAGCGATGAAATCATTGGGCAGCGCCACGATGTGCTGGCCCAGCCACGATTTCTGCAACTGCATCTTGAGGCCCAGGTCTTTGATCTGAGCCAGCAACAAGTCTTCATGGAGCAGGTGTTTGCCCCAGCGGGCCGTCATGGTCTCAAACGCCTCGCGGAAGCTGGGCTCGTTTGTGCACAGCCAGGCGGCCAACGGGGTATCCCGGAGGGCGGGTAACGCCCGGCCTAGCTTAATCAAGTTCGGGGTGGCCAGGAGCGTTGGCCGGTCGGCCTTGCCGGAATCGGGCGATGGGCTCAAATCGGCCAGTTCTCCAAGATATTCGAGGCTGGTGTAAGGCACGGTCTGTAAATCCACGCTGACGGTCCCATCACGCTGGAGCTGCAAGTAATTATCGGGCGCCGCTTCGGACGCGGGCGACGTTGGGCTGGGCAGGCGATAGTAAGTGCGGTCCGCCTCGGCCAATTGGGTCAGACCGCCCCACGCCCAGCCGGCCTCGCAGATTTCTTCAGCGGGCGGCAGCTTCACCTCCGGGCAAAAGATACGGAGTAAGGGCGCTAATTCGCCTGGCGCGAGCCATTCCGTGGGTTGAAGCAACGAAAAGGCATAGGTCGCGGCAAAAATGGGCGCTACCGTCACGTGTGAGGCTTTTTCTCCCGGCATGAGCACCGTATCGGACGCGGTCGCTGCCTCCGATTTGGATTTGGGCTTTTTGCGTTTCAGCGCGGCGGCTTCCCAATTGGCTTGCTGCCAATCGCGCAGGGCGCTGGCGCGGAAGCGGCGGCCCTCCAGCCGCAGTTCACCGTCGGCGAGAGTCAAATCGCTGGCTTTATCTGGAGCGTGGAGCACGGCCAATAACCGGGGGCGGAGGAGATCCGTCTGCGACTGACCAGCCGCGGCGCTGACCTTCAGGGCGTGGAACGGCGATGGCAGGAACGCTTCGAACTCCGTGGGAAAGCGGAAGCGCCACAGTTCCATTTTGGTTTTGATCGAAGCGGCTGGGGCGGCCGCGATGAGCAGCACGCCTTTGCGCACCAGGTTGCTCTGGACCTTTTTCCACGTCTCCTGATAGCGCTGAGTGAAGGTGAGATAGGTCGCCCTGGTTTTTGCGTCGCCGTAGAGACGCTCGAAAAATGTCAGGTCCACTGCCTGCGCCGCTAATTTTAGTAAGTGCAGGAGTGCGATTTCTTCAATCGTTAAGGCGGCGAGCGCCGTGGCTAGGCCGTGGTTGGAGATGTAGTAGTTTTCGAAAATGCCGCGCGAGGCTGTTTCTTTGGCCGAAAAGCCGCGGCTTCGGGCAATGGCTTTGAGGTCGGCCTCGCTTAAGATCTCGCGGCACATTTGCCTGAGCATATCCGTTGGGTCCATAAAACGCTTGCTTCATCCCGTCTGGTTGTGTTCGCCCACTCACGGTCAAACCAATTTTGGACACAGGTGTGCGGTCACCGTCGAACTATTCAAACTAATTCGGATAATTATACGCGTGTGCTGGCTACCTGTGCTGGCTACACCTTTCATCCGCCGCCAACTAAGTCGTTCGTCGCCAAATCGGACCGGCACGTCCGAATCTATCAGCCCGTACC
>JBBRZY010000635.1:0-3502 GCA_038252885.1 Anaerolineales bacterium
AGAGGGTTACCCGGTGCTGAAGGACGCCATCGCCCATGTCGAGTTGGGCGTGCGCCGCGCCGGCGTTTATGGCCTGGCCGCCACGCGGGCCGACTGGGCCTTTACCCTGCTAGAAGACTTGATGAAGACCGAGCAGCAGTGGTTTGTGCGCAGCGCCGCCGCAGAAGTGGTCGCCCAGCACAAGGAGCCGACCACCCGAGCCCCGCGCGCCGTGGTCGCGCCCGACGCGCAGGGCTGGCTGATTGGCTGGGCCGCCACGCAGGGGTTGGGCGTGCCGCCCGGTCGCGGGGCGCTGGACGTGCTCAACCGCGCTGCCGTCGAGGGCGACGAGAGCACGCAAATGGCCGCCGCCGGCGCGCTCGGCCGCCTGGGCGACCCGGCGGCATCGCGTGAGCTGTATCCGCTGCTGCGGAATAACAGCCTGGAAGTGCGCGACGCCGCCTTCCGCGCACTGGCCTTCATTGGCGCGGCCGCCGGGCAGCGCCTGTCACCGCCGGTCAATTGAGGTCTTCCAGATGGCGCTCTCCACCGCAGAATACCAGCTAATGATTCGCAGCGGCCTGCCCAAGACCAGCACTCCCAAGACCGTGTTGGTGCTGGGCGCGGGCATGGCCGGGCTGACGGCCGCCTACGAGCTACTGCGCGCCGGCCACACGCCCGTGGTGCTGGAGGGCCGCAACCGGGTGGGCGGGCGCGTGTGCACGCTGCGCGAGCCGTTCAGCGACGGCCTGCACGCCGAGGCCGGAGCCATGCGCATCCCCCGTGCGCACCGGCTGACCATGGGTTACCTGGAGCACTTCAGCGTGCCGGTGCTGCCCTTCACCATGAGCAACAATCAATGCTACTACTACCTCAATGGGCAGCGCCACCGGATCGCCGAGGCCACGGCCGACCCGGTGCGACTAGGCTACGGCGTGCACCCGCACGAAGTTGGGAAGAATCACGGCCAGTTGTGGGAGGCGGCCATTGCGCCGCTCGTCGCCCGGCTGCAAGCCGAGGGCGAGGCCGCCTGGGACGGGCTGGTGCGCGACTACGATCAATACTCGACCCGCGAGTTCTTGGAGACCTGCGGCTGGTCGGAAGGCGCAATGGAGATGTTTGGCTTGCTGGCCGACCAGGAAGCGTTGATGAACTCGTCTTTCCTGGAGTTGTTCCGCGAGGAGGCCGGCAACTACTACACCGACATGGTGCAAGTGGCCGGCGGCATGGACCACCTGCCCAACGCGTTTTTGCCGGCACTGCGCCCGCACCTGCGCTTCGGCGCGAAGATCACGGCGCTGGCGCAAGACGCCGACAGCGTCACCGCGCACTACGCCACAGCCGCCGGCAAGTTCAGCGTCACCGGCGACTACGCCATCGTTACGATACCCTTTCCAGTGCTGCGCCACATTGAAATCTTGCAGCCGTTCTCACGCGGCAAGCAGCGGGCGATCCGGCAACTGCACTACGACGCCTCGGCCAAAATCTGGATGCAGTTTCGGCGGCGCTTTTGGGAAGAAGACGACGGCATCTTCGGCGGCGGCACTGCCACCGACCTGCCCATTCGGGTGGTCTACTACCCGGACCATGGCCGCGAGACGGGGCGCGGCGTGGTGCTCGCCAGCTACACCTGGTCGGAAGACGCGCAGCGGTGGGGCTCGCTCTCGCCTGAGAATCGGCTGACCGAGGCGCTGGATGACCTGGTGGAAATCCACCCGCAGGCGCGCGAGGAGTTCGAGTGCGGCGCGTCTAAGATGTGGCACGACGACGAATTTGCCGGCGGCGCGTTTGCGCTGTTCGACCCCGGCCAGCAGACGCTACTGTATCAAGACATCATCCAGCCGGAAGGCCGCATGCGCTTTGCGGGCGAACATGCCTCGCTGGCCCACGCCTGGATTCAAGGCGCCATCGAGTCGGGCCTGCGCGAGGCGCACGCGATCAACGCCCTCACCCTGGCTTAATGTTAGGGCAGGTATAATCCCCCGCATGAATGGCCGTTTCTCGCGCCTGGAAGCCCGTATGGAAGCGTTGGTCGAGGGGACTTTCGCCCGCCTATTCGCGGGCGATGTGCACCCGCGCGACGTGGCGCTGCACCTGGCCCGCGCCCTGGAAGACTCGTCGGTGCAGGGCGTCCCGGCCACGCACTATACCGTTCACCTGCACCCCAACGACGCGGCGGCGTTGCTGGCGGCGCAGCCCCCGCTTGGCCCAATCCTGGCGGGCGAGCTAGTGCGGCTGGCGCGCGAGGCCCAACTGACCCTGCCCCAGCCGCCGGTGGTAGAGCTGCAAGCCGACCCAATCCAACGGGCGCGCACGCTGACGGTCACCACTGACACACCGCTGCCACCGACCAGCGAAACGCAAACCATGGTCCCGGTGTCGGTCGAGCGGCTGCGCACGCCGCCCCGCGCCTTCCTCATTTTGGAGGGCGAACGCACGGTGACGCTTAGCCTGCCGGTCGTGAACGTCGGCCGGCGCTTCGACAGTGACATTGTGCTGGACGACAACCGCGTGTCGCGCGCGCATGCCCAACTGCGGCTGCGCTTTGGACATTACGTGGTCTACGACTTGGGCTCCACCGGCGGCACATTCGTCAACAGCCAGCGCATCGTGGAGTGCGTGCTGCGCCCCGGCGACGTGATCTCGCTCGGCGGCGTGCCCATCATCTACGGCGAAGACAGCGCCGGCGACCCGCTGCCACGCAGCGACACCAAGGGCAGCCGCCCGCTGCCCGGCACGACCGCCCCGCTCGACCTGCCGCCCACGGGCCGGCCGCGATGAACCCAGCCCAAGTGATGTTGGGGCTGCGGATGTTGTTGGCGCTGCTGCTCTATGGTTTCTTAGGGCTGCTGGTCTGGATGCTGTGGCAAGACGTCCGTTCGGCCGCCCAGCGCGCCGCGGGGCGGGGCCGCCGCCTGGGCCGGCTGCTGGTGCTCGAGTCGGCCCTGCCGCAACTGCCGGCCGGCGCCGAGTTTCCGCTGCTGCCGATTACGAGCCTGGGCCGCGCGCCGACCAACACCGCCAGCTTGCCGGACGACACGGCCTCACTGGAGCACGCGCTGCTGCACCTGCGCGATGGCCAGTGGTGGCTGGAAGACTTAGCCAGCCGCAACGGCACGCGCCTAAACGACGCCGCGATTGACGACCCTTCGCCCGTCATGCCGGGGGACGTCATCAGCATCGGCCGCGTCAAGTTGAAGTTGGAGATGGAGTAGGCGTCAATTCCGCGTGCGCGGCCAGTAGATGGGGGTGCAGCCGCCACCCCAACCCCGGCCCTTCGCGAACCGCCCAATCAAGATAAATCCAACACAGCGCGCGCAGTGGCGCGGCAGCGCGCGCGGCCATCAGCGCCGCGTGGTAGCCAAGGGCTGTCGCCGTTGGGTCGTAGGCGATTTTGTCGGCAATGAAGATGAGACACTCGAGGTCTGACGCGCCCGCGCACAGCGTGGAGTGGTAGGTAACGGCGTTGAGCACGTCGGCGTCGGTGACGCCAAGACCGTGCCGCAGCGCAGCCGCCGCGACC
>JBBRZY010000636.1:0-3501 GCA_038252885.1 Anaerolineales bacterium
CCCGAGCGTGGCCTTCACCTCGACCATCGCGCGCGAGAACCCCGCCAGCAGCGCCGCGTTGACCTCTCGGTCTTGGCTCTCAAAGTGCAGCCCCAGCTCGATCTTGGCGCGCTGCTCGCCCATGTTCCACACCTCATAGTGCAGGCGCGCGTCGCCATAGTAGATTTGGCACAGCCAACTGCGGTAGGCGCTGCGCAGCTTGCGCCATTCCGGTGGCAGTGCGGCCTTAGTGGCAGCCGGCAGCCCGGCCATAAATTGGCTTGAACTCAGGCGGGGCATAACCCGATCACTCCGGCGGCCGTCAGCGGCGCAAGGTCGCCACCAACCGCGTGGGGAATTCCAGCAGTTGCAGCGCGTCGTAGATGGTCGGCATCAGCACATCCGCCGCTAGCAGCGCCTCGACCGCCAGCCCTTCTGCGCCCAGCACCGCCACGCCGATCGCGGCGGCCTCCAGCATGGCCGTGTCGTTCGCGCCCTGGCCGATGGCGATGACGTTCTGCGCCCCCAATTGGCGCACAAACTCGCCCTTCTGTTCGCGCTCTTGCCCAGTGGCGATGCGCGTGGCCTTCATCCCCAGCATCAGGTCGATGTTGTCCTGCTTGCCGTAGGTGTCGGCCGTCAGCAGGTGGATGGTCAGCCGGTCGCGCAGCCCGGCCAGCGGCTTGGCCACCTTCTCTAACAGGCGGCCGTCTTTCGCCACGGTGCCGTTCACATCCAGCACCAGATAGGTCAGGCGGATGTTGCCCCGGCCGGGGATGTTCAGTTCAATCATGCAGGGGCGCTCCTGAAACAGGTTTCAAGCGCCCATTATAAGCTGACTTCACCGGGCCTTCACCGCCCGAATAGCCGCTTCACCAGCGCCACCGGCAAATACATCCCCGTGCGGATCGCGGCGTTCTTCCAGATCATGCCGGCCTGCGACCACTGCACGCGCGGGTCGATCAGCACCGTTTGCTGCGCGGGCTCGCCCGGCACGCCGAAGCGCGTCGCCAGGTTGCGCAGCGTGGCCTGCCAAAAGCTGTCCTCGCCCTTGTGGCCGACCCCCATCCGGAATATCAACTCGAAGAACGGGTCGCTGGGCCGGATCAGGCACTGGATTTGGGCCACCGTGCCGCCGTCGTCGCCCTCGTGCGCGCTGAACGTGATCATCCCGGCCAGCATGTGGCCCTCCGGCGTCATAAAACTGAACGACACCTCGTCGGCGTAGATGACCATGATGCCGGTCGAGATCATGGTCACCGGCGGCCCGCCCGGTGCGGCCAGGTTCAGCACCGCCACCTCGCCCGGCTGGATGCCTGCCCCGCGCTTGAAGAAGCGGTTGCCCGCCGGCCAGAAGCTGGGGAACTCCGCCTTCCAGGCCGCGATCAGCTCGGTCGGCGTCACCGTGGCCCCGCTCAGGCGTACGCTGTAAGTCTTCTGCCACATCTGGCCGAAGCCCATCAGCGGGCCGGTCAGCCGCCGGCCCTCCACGTTCAGGTTGATCGCGCCGGCCTGCACTGCTCCGGTGTGCAGCGGGCCGGGGGTCTTAGCCCAATTGGTTTGTTCGCGGGTGGGGGGGTGCGGTTGGTCGGTCATCGTTTGCCTCGCTGGGTCGGTGGCTTCGGATATGCTCTCAGCCTAGCCCCGTCCCGTCCGCTTGGCGTTACGGCCGGCGTTACGGTTGGCCCGGCCGCCCTACAAGCCCTCTTCCGCCGCCACCAGGTCGGCATACCCCTCGCGCCGCCGGATCAGCCGGTAAGTGCCGCTGCTCTCCACCAGCACCTCGGCCGGCAAGGGGTGTGCGTTGTAGTGCGAGGCCATGCTGAAGCCGTACGCCCCGGCCTCCAGCAGCGCCAGTTGCTCGCCCGCCACCAGCGACGGCAAGGCCCGGTCGCGCGCCAGCACGTCGGCCGACTCGCAGATCGGCCCCACCAGGTCGGTCGGCACCGTCTCGGCCCCGGCCGTCAGCGGCAGCGCCCGGTGATAGGCCTCGTACAGCGCCGGCCGCAAGAGCGTCTGCATCCCGGCGTCGAGCACCAGCGTGCGCCGCCCGGCCACATCCTTCACCGCCTGCACCGTCGCCAGCAGCGCGCCCGTGTTCGCCACCAAGAACCGCCCCGGCTCCAAATGGAAGTGCAGCCGCCCGACGTATGGCCGCAAGCGTGCCACGATCGGCGCGGCGAAGGCCTCAATCGGCGCGTAGTGGTCGCTCTCGCGATATGCCACCGGGAAGCCGCCGCCCAGGTCGAGCGTGTCAATCGCCGGCACTGCTTCTACAAACGCCAGCGCCACTTCCAAAGCCGCCAGCGTCGGCGTCGCGTCCGGCACCTGCGAGCCAATGTGGATGTGCGCCCCGCGCAGGTCGAGCGCCGGAAAGTCAGCCCAGCGCGCCGCCAGCGCCAACGCCGCCGGCACCGGCAGTCCAAACTTGCTGCCACTGCCGCCCGTGCGGATGTGGTGATGGGTGTCGGGCTCCACGTCCGGGTTGAGCCGCACGGCCACGCGCGCCCGCACCCCGGCCGCCGCCGCCAGCCGGTTGAGCCGCGCCGCCTCGTCCGCCGACTCGACGTTGAACCAGCCGATGTTCGCCGCCAAAGCCGCCGCCAGCTCGCCGTCGGTCTTGCCCACCCCCGCGAACACCAGCCCGCCCGGCGCGGCCCCCGCCCGCAGCGCCCGGTACAACTCGCCGCCCGACACGATGTCGAAGCCCGCGCCTTCTTCTTTGAGCACGCGCAGCACCGCCAGGTTGCCGTTGGCCTTCACGGCATAGCAAATGTGCGGGCTCAACGGTGCAAATGCCGCCGCCAGCCGCCGAAAGTTCGCGCGCAGCCCCGCCGCCGAATACACGTACAAAGGCGTGCCGTACTCCGCCGCCAAAGCCGCCAAAGGCACGCCGTCGCAGTGCAGGGTGTTGTGAATGTAGTTGTAGGCTGTCATGCCGCGTATTATAGAGTGGAGGCCCGTGCGTGGAAGTCAGAAGTCGGAAGTCGGAAGTCAGAGTGCAGCGTCGCCGCCACTAGGGCAGGGCGCGTCAGTCCGCCCAACGTCACACCCCCGCCCGAGACAAGATTAGACCAACTAAGAATCCCACCCGCCCCGGCTGCGATGACGCACATTCCTACTCACACAATACGCGCCGACTCTGCCAGCCTCTCATGTGACGTAGGGGCGTTCAACTGAACGCCCCAGACCAGCTATCACCCAAACGTTAATCGTCTGCCACAGCCTATCGCGCTTCCACCACCACCACGCCCACGCCCTCCGCGTCGCCGGCCTCGGCCAGGTGCGCCAGCAGCGCCTCCGCCAGCCGCTGCGCGTTGAAGTAATCGCGCAGGTGCAGGAAGCGCGCAATCGTCGGGCTGTCCGTCGCCGCCGCCGCGCCGAACGCCACCGCAACATAGGCATCGCCCCGCGCCAACGTCAGCGGCGCAGGCGCGGCCGGCAAGGGCTTCAGCGTGCCATCGGCGTACCGAAAGAAGTGCAGCGCGCCGCCGTCGTTCGCCGCCGTCAAGGTCGCCGCCA
>JBBRZY010000637.1:0-3499 GCA_038252885.1 Anaerolineales bacterium
CCGGGCTGTCGGCGCTGACCGGCTCGCTGCTGCTGGCGGCCATGATCATCCCCACACTGGTGTCCATCGCCGAGGACGCGCTGGATGCGGTGCCGGTGAGCTACCGGCACGCGGCTCTGGCGCTGGGCGCGACCAAGTGGCAGACCATCTGGCGGGTGACGCTGCCGGCGGCGCGCAGCGGCGTGCTGACGGCCATCATGCTGGGCATTGGCCGTGCCATCGGCGAGACCATGACGGTGATGATGGTGACCGGCAACGCCGCGCGCCTGCCGCTGGGGCTAGACGCCTTCTTCCGGCCGGTGCGCACCCTGACCGCCACTATCGCGGCGGAGATGGGCGAGGTGGCGAACGGCAGCTCGCACTACCACGTGCTGTTCACCATTGGGCTGGTGCTGTTCCTCTTTTCGTTCGCCGTCAACCTGGCGGCCAGCGCCGTAGTCTTCCAACAGCGCAAGCGCGCCGAGCGCCTGCTGTCTTAGTTCTGGGACCGACCGATACCCATGCTCTCGCGTGACCGCACCCAGCGCCTGGTGTTCGCCCTCATCACCGCCGCGACCGTCATGACCGTGGCCCCGATCATCCTGGTAGTTGGCTACATCTTGTGGCTGGGGCTGCCGGCCATCAATTGGGAATTTCTGAGCGCCATGCCCAACAGCGGCATGCGGGCGGGCGGCATCTGGCCGGCCATCGTGGGCACGCTGTACCTGACGGGCGGCACGGCGCTGATCGCGGTGCCGCTGGGCGTGGCGGCCGCGATTTACCTGGCCGAGTACGCCGCCGACAACGCCTTCTCGCGCGCCATCCGCATTGCCATCATCAACCTGGCCGGCATCCCGTCGGTGGTGTATGGGCTGTTTGGGCTGGGGCTGTTCGTGCTGTTCTTGCAGCTGGGCACCTCGATCCTGGCCGGCTGCTTGACGCTGGCGATCATGACGCTGCCGGTCATCATCTCGACCACCGAGGTGGCGCTGCGGGCCGTGCCGCAGGCCTTCCGGCTGGTGAGCTTCAGCCTGGGCGGCACCAAGTGGCAGACCATTTGGCGGGTGGTGCTGCCGCAGGCGCTGCCCGGAATTCTGACGGGCGTGATCCTGGGGCTGGAGCGCGCGGCGGGCGAGACGGCGCCGATCTTGTTCACGGCGGCGGCGTTCTTCTTGCCGCAATTGCCAGACTCGCTGTTCGACCCGACCATGGCGCTGCCCTATCACCTGTTTGTGATCTCGACCCAGGTGCCGGGAATGCCGATCAAGGTGCAGTACGGCACGGCGCTGGTGCTGCTGGTGTTCGTGCTCTCGATGAACATCTTGGCGACGATCATCCGATCGCGCGCGCGGGCGAAGCGACAATGGTAGTCAAGCCGCCGTTAGCCGATCCTCCGCTGGCCCCCACGCCCGCGCCGGCCGCCGCCGACGCGAAGCTGCGGGTGGAGCACCTGTCGGTGCAGTACGCCGACGGCACCGAGTCGCTGCGCGACATCAGCCTGGACATTCCGGCGCACCAGATCACGGTGCTGTTCGGCCCGGCCGGCGGCGGCAAGAGCACGTTATTACGCACGCTCAACCGCCTGAACGATCTAGTCGAGAGCGTGCGCGTGACCGGCCACATCTACCTGGACGGCGAGGACATTCTGCGCCCCGGCCTGAACGTGGTGGCGCTGCGGCGGCGAGTGGGGATTGTGTTCGCCCAGCCGGTGCCGCTGCCCTTCTCGATCAGGCAGAACGTGACCTATGGGCTAGAGCTGGCGGGTGAGCGCCATGCCGGCCGGCTGAGCGCGGCGGTGGAGAAGGCGCTGCGCCAGGCGGCGCTGTGGGACGAAGTGAAAGACCGCCTGGGTGACCCGGCGGTGGCGCTCTCGGGCGGGCAGCAGCAGCGGCTGAGCCTGGCGCGCGTGCTGGCGCTGGAGCCGGAGGTGGTGCTGCTCGACGAGCCGACCTCCGGGCTCGACCCGATTTCCACGGCCAAAGTAGAAGCCTCGCTGCAAGAGATCAAGCAGCTCTATACGGTGGTGATCGTGCCGCACTCGGTGCAGCAGGCGGCGCGCATCGCTGACCGGGCCGCTTTCTTTTTGCAGGGTGAGTTGGTCGAGATCGGCGTCGGCCGCTCGCTGTTTGTGGCCCCGCAAGACAAGCGCACCGAAGACTACGTCACCGGCCGGTTTGGTTAGAATCCCCAAACTTTTCCTCCTAGACCGCCCAGCCAACTTGCGGTAAATTACGGGCTTCCCCGGAGGCTAGGTTCGCGCCGGCCACCGAGCCCTAATCTTATCGGTGTTAAGGAGTGCTACGCGATGACTATCGTGCCGCTAGTCGCTATATTTGGTGGATTCTTGGTGGGCGTATGCGTTGAACGCATCATCAAGCTGCTCCGCGCGCCCACCAAGTAAGCGCCGCCAGCCGAATGTGAGCTCAGGTCACAGCGGAGGAACTGCTCCGCTGTGACTATTTAAGTCGCGCCCTCGGGCCGCTACCCATTCACTAACGTCACTTGGGCGCTGTTTCCCCGGCTTAGACGGTGGACAGCCTGCCGCCGACCTCTCCGCCCGCACAACTGACGCCGCCGCCTGCTTAGGCCAGGCACGCTGACTCAGGCTGATTTGGCGCGCGGAGTATAATGCCGCGCTGGGGCGCTGGCAGGGCGGGCGGCGCAGGGGGCGGGCGCAGCGCTTAAAGTGCCTGTGCTAAACTAACCCGAGAAAGCCTATGTCCGCTCGACGCCTTCTCTCGTTCTCTTCCCCTAACGCTGGCCCGCCATGCGCCCGCTAAACCTCAGCGCCGCCGACCCCTTGGCGCTGCGCCTGGCCGCCGATGTTCGGCTGGGGCCAACTGACTACGTCAACGACCACATTTGGGAATTGGTGCTGTCGGGCGGCGAGCCGGCGGCGCTGGCGGCGCGCACCACCTATGGCCTGCGGGCGCAGAACATGCGCCTATATCCCAGCTTCGTGGAGGGCGAGCGCACCGTCACCGACCCGGCCGAGTACGCCGAGCCGCCGGTGGTGCAGACCAGCTTCGTCAACTACGTGCGCGTGGCCTGCGCGCCACTGCCAGGGCTGACGGTCAGCGCCGAGTATTGGGTGCCCGACTCGCACACGCTGGTCGGCCAACTGACATTGACCAACACCATGGCCGAGGCGCGCGCGCTGACGGTGCTGCTCACCGGCCAGTTGAAGCCGCTCGACAACCCGCGCCCGCGCCAACTGACCGCCGCCCAACTCATCATCTTTAACGAGGCTGGCCTGCTCGAAGGGCAGACCGGCAACCTTGATTTGGTGGTGCTGCTGGAAGGGCCGGCCAGCCCGCAGGCGGTGACGCCCAAGCCGCCGCTGCCTGACGACGCCCCGCTGGAAGTGGCCGCCATGCCCACGGTGACGCCGGCCACGCTGGCCCGCCCGTTGACACTGGCGGCCGGCGAGAGCACGGTGGTGCGCTGGGTGCAGACGGCCGAGATCACGCCGACCGCGCCGCCGCCGGCCCCTGTGCGCGGCGCGACCCCGCCAATTGAC
>JBBRZY010000638.1:0-3494 GCA_038252885.1 Anaerolineales bacterium
ACGCCACCATCGGGCGGCAGGGCTACTTTGCGCTGTGGGAGAAGGAAGTGCACGAGTTGATCGCGCAGGGCAAGACGCCCGACGAGATCGCCGAGCGCTACCTGGCGGTGCTCAAGCAGCAGTTCGGCGAGGCCGTCGCCGTCAGCGACGAGTTCAAGTGGGAGTGGGTCGCCATCCCGCACTTCGTGTCAGTGCCGTTCTACGTCTATGCCTACGCCTTCGGCCAACTCCTCGTGTTGGCGCTGTACGAAATGTACAAGCGCGAGGGCGAGCCCTTCAAGGCCAAGTACCTCAAGATTCTGTCGTACGGCGGCTCGAAGGCCCCGGCCGAAATCCTGAAGGAAGCTGGCATCAACATCAAGTCGGCCAAATTCTGGCAGGGCGGCTTCGACGTCATCGCCCGCATGATCAACGAGCTCGAGGCGATGGAAACGGCCTAAAGCCTGGGGACTTGGGGGGAAGAGCTGGGGACTCGGGGGACTCAAAACAGTCCGCTCATGGAAACAAGAACGGGCCAGTCCGACTATCGGACTGGCCCGTTGTGTTTGCTGACCCGCCCCCGAGTCCCTAGTGCCTAAACCAACAACCCACTCGCTACCCACCGCACGCGCGCCTGCCACCCTGCCGCGCTAAAACTCCTTAGACCCCCTATACCCCTTCCACACCCCTGCTCTGAAATTACACTAGCGCAGCATCCCCCTTGCCTTGCCGCCCCGTCTAACTCGCGCGCGTCGCCGCTTCCATCAGCTTCTGAATACGGCTGACCATGCCGGCCGGGTTGGGCAGCAGACCCTCCACCAGCAGCGCGCTCTCAAACAACTGCTCGATGACTTCGTTCACCAGCTCGTCGTCGCCACTCACGGCCAGGCGGCCGGCCAAGTTTTTAATCAGCGCGTGCTGCCGGTTCAATTCCACCATCTTGGGCGGCACCGTAAAGTCCTTTTCCAACAGGCGGCGCACGCGGTCCATCTCGTGGCTCTTGGCGTCGTCGGGCGCCACCAGCCGCAGCGCGTTGTCCACCAGCCGGTCGGTCGCGCGCACGCCGGCGATCCGGTCGCCTAGCTGCGCCGTAAAGCGCGCCGTCAGCGCGTCGAACTCGGCGTCGGGCAGGGCGTTCGCCTCGGCCACGGCGGTCGCGGCGCGCGTGGGCAAATCGAGGCTGGGGTCGTCGGCGCTCTTAAGCGGGTAGCCCTCGTAGGTGGTCAGGCCGCTCAGCATAAAGCTGTCGAGCGGGTCCACCAGGAACAGCACTTCCAGGTTCTGCTGGCGCAGCAGGTCCAGGTGCGGGCTGTGCGCCACCGACTTCAAGTCGTCGCCCAACAGATAATAGATTGTGCGCTGCTCCGGCTGCATCCGGCCCACGTACTCGGCCAGCGAACTGAGCGCCTCACTGCCGCCCGGCCGCGAGGTGTAGAAGCGCAAGATCGGCAGCAGCTTCTCGCGCGCGGCGGTGTCGGTAGCCATGCCCTCTTTGATGAACGTGCCATAGTTCTTCCAAAACTTGGCATACGTGTCGGCCTCGTTCACCGCCAGGTCCTTCAGGCTGTCAATCACCTTGTGCGTCAGCGCGTTCTTCAGGCGCTCCATCACGCGCGTGGCCTGCACCGTCTCGCGGCTGACGCTCAGCGGCACATCCTCCGACTCAACCACGCCCTCCACGAACCGCAGATAGCTGGGCAGCAACTCTTTGGCATACTCCTGAATCAGGATTTTGCGCGAGTACAGCTTAAGCCCGTGATCTTTGCGCAGGCTAAACATGCCCCGGTCGGTCTGGGCCGGCACGAACAGCAGCGCCGCGATCTGCACTGGGGCGTCGGTGTTCAGGTGGGCATACGTCAGCGGCGGGTTGAAGTCGAGCGTCAGTTGCTTGTAGAAGTCGCCCGCCGCCTCGGCCGTGATCTTGTAGCTCGGCTCGCGCCACAGCGCCGTCTGCCGGTTGACCGCCGTGGCGTCCTCGCCCAGGTAGATCGGGTACGACACAAAATCCGAATGCTTGTGGATGATGTCGCGCAGCCGATAGACTTCGGCGAACTCGTGTGCATCCTCCTTCAGCTTGATCTCGATGTGCGTGCCGCGCTGCGTCTGCTCGGCCGGCTCCAGCGTATAGCTGTCGCCGCCGGTGGCGATCCACGTCCAGGCGGTGGCGTCCGGCCGGTAAGATAGGCTAGTCACGCGCACCTCATCCGCCACCATAAAGACTGCGTAGAAGCCCACACCGAACTGGCCGATCACGTCGGCCACCTTTTGGCCCTCCTGCAAACTTTGCAGGAACGTGGCCGCCCCCGAGTGAGCGATGGTGCCCAGATTCTCGATTAGCTCTTCGCGCGTCATGCCGATGCCGGTGTCGCTGATGGTCAGCGTGTGCGCGGCGGTGTCGCCCGTAATCCGAATCGCCAGCTCGGCGTCCGGGTCGCGCAAATCGTGCTCGGTCAGCGCCGTGAAGGTGTAGCGGTTGATGGCGTCCGAGGCGTTCGAGATCAGCTCGCGCAAGAAAATTTCGCGGTCGGTGTATAGCGAGTGGATCAGGATGTTCAGCAGTTGCCGAATTTCGGCGCGGAAGCCAATGGCTTCGGGGGTAGGGGCGGTAGCGTCAGACATGGTTACTCCAAACCGGGTGGTTACGATAGGCCTAATGTATCGGGCCAATGTAAGAATAATGCAAGCGGGCCGGCGGGCGAGAAAAGCGAAAGTGATCGCACCGCGACAAGGCGCGGACATCCGGTTCGCCGCTCGGCGGGATTCGGCGCTAGAATCGCCTCCGTCTGGTTAGGCCGAGAAAGCCGGGGACGAATGCGCCTGAAATTATGGTTAGGCTTGGCAGCGGTAGCGCTGGCCGGGTTGTTGGCCTTTAGCCTGTCTGGTGTGCCGCCCGCGCGGGCCGGCAGCGCGCCCGCTGGCACGCCGCTCTTCTTGCCGCTGGTGCTGCTCAGGGCACCGCCACCCGCACGCCCACAACCACGCGTACGGCCACGCCCAGCCTGCCGCCGCCCTCGGCCACCCGCACGGCCACATTGACCGCCACGCCTGGCCCAGCCCAGGTGTACATTCAGACGATTGACTACAACCCCACCGGCCTCGACCTGGCCGGCGAGTATGTGTTGCTGACCAATCGGGGCGGCACGACTGCCAATCTGGTCGGCTGGATGCTGTGCGACCTGGCAGCCCACTGCTACCAGTTCGCGTCCTTCAATCTGGGCCCCGCAGCGTCGGTGCAGTTGTGGACCAAGAGCGGCACCGACGACGCCACCAACCTGTATTGGGGCCTGGGCAACCCCATCTGGAACAACGACGGCGACACCGCCACCCTGCGCAATGCTGTGAATGAAGTGGTGGATACTTACACCTACTGACCCCAACTGCCACAAAGGGTGTACTTCAGTTTGGGGGCAAAAACCTCAGGCCCGTCGGGGTCAGCGCTAAGCGCTGGGCTGGCCCTCATCTGCGCGCTTGCCGCGCGACTCGCCGCCGGGCTGATCGACTGACCGGCGCGCCTA
>JBBRZY010000639.1:0-3494 GCA_038252885.1 Anaerolineales bacterium
GGCCTCGACTCGATTGTGCTCGGCCCGTACGACCTGTCTGGCTCGCTGGGCCACCTGGGTGAGGTGGAGCATCCGGAGGTCGTGGCGGCGCTGGAGCATGTGATCGCGCGCGCCAAGGCGGCCGGCAAGTTTGTCGGCAGCGGCATGGGGGCCGACCCTGACTACGCCATCCGCATGGGCAAGCGCGGCGTGCAGTGGGTGCAGATGGGCGGCGACTATGGTTACCTGGCCGCCTTCATAGACGGCGTCACCAAGCGCGTGCGCGACCAACTGGCCGGCGGCGCGACGCATCTGCCGGCGGGTTGAGCCTCAGCGTTGGTGTCCGTGGCGGCGCGCCAAACCGCAGACTATCCGTTACGCGAAGCGACACCTGCCCCGAATCAGGGGCTGGGTCCGCTGCGGCGTTTGTTATAATGGCTGTTTAGCCTGTGAGACTTTGCGACCCACATGACCGACCCTGAGCCGACCGCCCCCACCGACTTCATCCGCGCCGCCGTCGCGGAAGACAACGCCACCGGCCGCTTTAGCGGGCGCGTGGCCACGCGCTTCCCGCCCGAGCCGAACGGTTACCTGCACATCGGCCACGCCAAGGCCATTTGCATTGACTTCGGCATCGCGCAAGAGTTCGGCGGCCACTGCAACCTGCGCTTCGACGACACCAACCCGGTGAAGGAAGAAGTCGAGTACGTGGACGGCATCATGGCCGATATCCGCTGGCTGGGCTTTCAGTGGGCGGGCGAGGCGCTGTACGCCTCCGACTACTTCGAGCAGCTTTACGCCTACGCCGAGCAGCTCATCCGCCAGGGCCAGGCCTATGTGGACGACCTGAGCGCCGAAGACACGCGCGAGTACCGCGGCACGCTGACCGAGCCGGGCCGCGCCAGCCCCTTCCGCAGCCGCGACGTGCAGGAGAACCTTGACCTGTTCCGCCGCATGCGGGCTGGCGAGTTTGCCGAGGGCAGCCGCACCCTGCGGGCCAAGATCGACATGGCCTCCGGCAACATCAACCTGCGCGACCCCGTGCTCTACCGCATCCTCAACACGCCCCACCACCGCACCGGCACGCAGTGGTGCATCTACCCGATGTACGACTTCGCGCACGGCCAGAGCGACTCGCTCGAGCGCATCACCCACTCGCTCTGCTCGCTGGAGTACGAGGACCACCGGCCGCTGTACGACTGGTTCCTCGACTCGCTGGCGATCTATCATCCGCGCCAGATCGAGTTCGCGCGCCTCAACCTGACCTACACCGTCATGAGCAAGCGCAAGCTGCGCCAACTGGTGCAGGACGGCCACGTGAACGGCTGGGACGACCCGCGCATGCCCACGCTGAGCGGGCTGCGGCGGCGCGGCTACACGCCCGAGGCCATCCGCGAGTTTGTGCGCCGGGTGGGCGTCTCGAAGAGCGCCAGCACGGCCGAGATCGCGCTGCTCGAAGCCTGCCTGCGCGAGGACCTCAACCGCCGCGCCCCACGGGTGATGGGCGTGCTGCGCCCGCTGCGGGTAGTGATCGAGAACTACCCCGAGGGGCAGGTGGAGCAGCTCACAGCCGTCAACAACCCGGAGGACGAGAGCGCCGGCACGCGCCAACTGCCGTTCGCCCGCGTGCTCTACATTGACCAGGACGACTTCCGCGAGACGCCGCCGCCCAAGTACTTCCGCCTGTCGGTCGGGCGCGAGGTGCGGCTGCGCTACGCCTACTTCATCAAGTGCGAGTCGGTCGTCAAAGACCCGGCTACCGGCGAAATCATCGAGCTGCGCTGCACCTACGACCCGGCCACGCGCGGCGGCGACGCCCCCGACGGCCGCAAGGTGAAGGCCACCATCCACTGGCTGTCGGCCGAACACGCGCTGCCGGCCGAAGTGCGCCTGTACGACCGGCTGTTTCAAGACCCCGACCCCGAGGCCAAAGACGACCTGATCGCCAACCTCAAGCCCAACTCGCTGGAGGTGCTGGCGCTGGCCCAGGTGGAGCCCAGCCTGGCCGCCGCCGCCCCCGGCGCGCAGGTGCAGTTCGAGCGCCAGGGCTACTTCTGCGTGGACCCCGACTCGGCCGCCGGCAAGCTGGTCTTCAACCGGACCGTCACGCTGAAGGACGACTTCGCCAAGGCGCAGGCCAAGGCGTAGGCCAAGGCGTAGGTTGTTGCAGCAAGCGAATCAAAACGGGCCGGCTGCCTGGTGAGGCAGCCGGCCCGTTTCTATTATGTACTGGCTGGACGGCGCTTACGCGGCGTGTGTTTCGAACGCCACTTGCAGGCGCTGGGATGACTCGGGCGCAAAGTTGAGCTTTTCGAACCCGATCACTTGGCCAGCCTTGTCCTTCATCAAAATGACTTCTTCGCTGGTTTCTTCCGCGACATATTCATCTTGCGGGTTGCCAAACCAGACAGTTAGCGTCTTTCCTGCTTCGTCGTAATACACCTTTATTTCGGCCATACCAGTTCGTCCCTGGTCACACCGCTAGGCGCTGATGTACCCGCTGTTCTGCGCGGCCGGCATGGCACCCGCGCCCACCTGCCCGAACAAATAGGCGTGCACCGTGCCAAACCAGACCCCCGCGAAGACCGTGAACGGCAGCGCCACCAGCGAAAAGATGAAGCCGATGCAGGGGATGAAGTTCACGACGCTAATAACCACCGCAATCGCGATGTAGAGCACCGCGCCAATCCCCAAGGTTGCCAGCCACGCCGTCAGATAGTCGCTGGTGTTAGCGCGGATGAGGCCGATAATCTCGCCGAACTGAAAACACGAGCCAAACGTGCCCTTGCGCGCGAAGTTGAGTTGGATGGCCGGGACCACGAAGGAAAACGCCAGCAGGTACAGGCCCAAGATGCAGATCAGCCCCAGCGTGACTGCGCCGCCGACTGTCACCAGGATTGTCTGGACGTCCTGGTTGTCGAAAAAGGCCGGCAGCACAAAGAGCACCGGCACAAAGAACAGGATGAACGCTGGCAGGCCATAGACAAACTGTGCCAGGGCGAGCTTCAGCCCTTCCAGAAACTTTTTCTCCAGGTTGTCCCAGGTGGGCAGCGGCAGCGGCCGGCGGTCGGCCACGTTGCGCAGCATCTCCACCAGGTAGCCGTGGTAGGCCAAGTTGAGGACGGGCACGAAGCTGATGAGCGTCCCCACCCCGAGCTTGGTGAGCCATTCTTTGTCTTCTGAAGCGTAGGTCAAACTCTTGCTGATGTCCATCGCGCGCACTCCTGGCCGGTAAGCAGATAGTGGGCGCAGTATACACCGCCCGTCGGTGGGCCGCATCTGCCGGCCGCGCCGCGGGTATATTTTAGTTTGGGGGCAAAAACCTCAGGACCGGCGACGACTGCGCAAGGCGCTGGGTCAGGCTCATCTGCGCCCTCATCCGCGCGCCGCGCCGCCGGGGTGATTGACTGGCCGGCGCGCCTATCCCGGCCGCCAGCGGGTTTACACGCCCATTCGGGCCGCTGCCGTTTTGGGCCAGCCAGAAATTTTTACCAGGGGGTCGGTGGGCATGCCCA
>JBBRZY010000640.1:0-3492 GCA_038252885.1 Anaerolineales bacterium
GACCTACCTGTATGAAGACCACGAGGGCGGCACCAAGCTGACGACCATCTCCGTCTATCAAACCCTCGCCGACCGCGACGCCATGCTGCAAAGCGGCATGGAAGACGGCGGCGACGAGACGATGGAGCGCCTCAAAGCCGTGCTGGCCAAGCTGACCGCCGCCTAACTATGCTAAGATAGTTCTGTCCAAGCTGGCTGCGCGATCGCGTCTGGGGCTACGGCTCCAGCCGAGGAAAGTCCGCGCTCCCCAGAGCACGGTGCCGGGTAACGCCCGGAGCGGGGTGACCCGCTGGAACAGGGCCACAGAGAAGCGTATTGCCGCGCGCAAGTGCGGCGAGGGTGAAACGGTGCGGTAAGAGCGCACCGGCGTCCGTTGTAAGACGGGCGGCCAGGTATCCCCCACCGGGAGCAAGGCCAAGCAGAGACGAGGCGCGGCTCGCGCCATTCGAGTCTCGGGTAGGCTGCTAGACCCGTACAGCAATGTCCGGGCGAGAGAGATGATCGCTTAAAACAGAACGCGGCTTACGGGCTGGCTTGGACACCGCCCCACCGCGCCCCAGGCGCACTGGCCGGCCCTCCACCCGTGGAGGGCCGGCACCTGTTTAAGCCCCCGCCGCCGGCCTTGCCCGCCAATCGCCCGCGCATCTTGTATAATTCTCTGGCGCGGCGATGGAGGCCCCGCCGCGCCGGCCTCTGGCTGCCATTGCCTCGGCCCTGGATTGTTACACCCTGGAAGGTTACCCCTTATGCTCCCCATTACCGATCGCCTTGCGCGTGACCTTAAAGTCCGCGCCACCCAAGTCGCCGCCGCCGTCGCGCTGTTCGACGCCGGCGACACCATGCCGTTTGTCGCCCGCTACCGCAAAGAAGTCACCGGCGGTCTCGACGAAGTGCAACTGGCTCACATCAGCGACCAACTGGCGCAGTGGCGCTTGCTCGACGAGCGCCGCCAGACCATCCTGACCGAGATTGAATCGCAGGGCAAGCTCACGCCGGCGCTGCGCGCGCAAGTCGAAGCGGCCGACACGCGCACCGCCCTGGAAGACCTCTATCAGCCCTACCGCCCCAAGCGCCGCACCCGCGCCGGGGCCGCCCGCGAAAAGGGGCTCCAGCCGCTGGCCGAGCTCATCATCCGCCAGCCGCCCACGCACGACCTGCTCGAAGACATCCTGCGGCCCTTCATCACTGAAGCCGTCCCGACCGCCGACGAAGCCCTGGCCGGCGCGCGCGACATCGTGGCCGAGATCATCAGCGACAACGCCGAGATCCGCCGTCAGGTGCGCGAGAAGGCCCTGCGCTGGGGCGGCCTGGTGGCCGACAAGATCCCTGAAGCCGAAGACGAGCGCAAAGTCTTTGAGACCTACTACGCCTTCGGCCAGCGGATTGACCGCGTGCGCCCGCACCAGGTGCTGGCCCTCAACCGCGGCGAGAAAGAAAAAGTGCTGCGCGTCCGGCTCGACCTGGCCGAGCGCGACTGGCTCGATGTGATCGAGTACTACTTCCGGGCTGACCGCCGCTCGCCGCTGGCCCCGCACCTGATCCAGGCGATTGACGATGCCGCCGCGCGGCTGCTCATGCCGGCCATCGAGCGCGATGTGCGCCGCGGCCTGAACGAAACGGCCGAGACGCACGCGCTGGGCGTCTTCACCGCCAACCTGCGCGCCCTGCTCACGCAGCCGCCGCTGGTGGGCCGCAGCCTCCTGGGCATTGACCCCGGCCTGCGCACCGGCTGCAAGGTCGCGGTGGTTGACCCGACCGGCAAGATGCTGGCCACCGCCACCATCTATCCCTTCCCGCCCCGCCGCCAGCGCGACCAGGCCCTGGCCACGATCGACGCCATGGTCATCAGCTTCGGCGTCACCGTCATCGCCATCGGCAATGGCACCGCCTCGCGCGAGACCGAGCAATTGGTGGCCGAATATGTGCGCTCTAAACCCGGCGCGCAATATCTGATCGTCAACGAGGCCGGCGCCAGTGTCTACAGCGCCAGCCCGCTCGCCCGCGCCGAACTGCCCGACCTGGATGTGACTCTGCGCGGGGCGGTCTCCATCGCCCGCCGCGCGCAAGACCCGCTGGCCGAGTTGGTCAAGATTGACCCGCGCTCGATTGGGGTCGGGCTATACCAGCACGACGTCAATCAAGAGCGCCTCTCGCGCGCGCTGCACGGCACGGTGGAGAGCGTGGTCAACCAGGTGGGTGTAGACCTCAATACCGCCTCGCCCGCGCTCCTCACCTACGCGGCCGGCGTTGGCCCCAAGCTGGCCGAAGCCATCGTCGCGCACCGCCAAGAGCAGGGCGCTTTCGCCACGCGCGAGGCGCTGCTGGCGGTGCCCGGCCTGGGCCCCAAGTCGTTCGAGCAGGCGGCCGGCTTTCTGCGCATCCGCGCCGGAGTTGAGCCGCTTGATGCCAGCGCCATCCACCCGGAGAGCTATGCCCTGGCCCGCGCCGTGCTAGAGCGCGCCGGCCTCGGCCCCGATGTGCCGCCGGCAGACCGCGCCCCGGCGCTGGCGCGCTGGAGTGACCCGGCCGAGCTTAAGGCGCTGGCCGCCGAGCTTAACGCCGGTGAGCCGACGCTGGCCGACATCCTCGAGCAGTTGGTGCGTCCCGGCCGCGACCCGCGCGCCGACCTGCCCGAGCCGATGCTGCGCAGCGATGTGCTCAGCCTGGAGGACCTCCAGCCTGGCCTGCGCCTCAAAGGCACGGTCCGCAACGTGGTGGACTTTGGCGCGTTCGTGGATATCGGCGTCAAGCAAGATGGCTTGCTGCACCGCACGCGCCTGCCGCGCGGCCTGGTGCTCAGCCCCGGCGATGTGGTCGAAGTGGAGATCTCATCGGTGGACAAGGAGCGCAGCCGCATTTCGCTCGGCTGGCCCGGCAAAGAGAAGCCGCGCCGCGGCAAAGGCACCGGTAAGACCGGCCCGCGCCCGCCCAAGGCCGCCAAGCCGGCCGCCGCCGAAGGCGAAGCCCCCGCGCCCACCGAGTCTGAGGCTGACTCCGCGCCTGAGAGGGAGGCTGAGGCCCCTATGACCGAAGCCGACATGCCGGCCGCTGAGTTAGTAACCGAAGCCCCCGCCGCGCCGGTCGACGAGGCGCCCGCCGCCGAAGCCGCGCCCGAAGCCGGCGACGCCGCCGCCCAGCCCGAATAAGCCACTCCCTACAACGAAAACGGCGGGGCGCTCACCTGAGCGTCCCGCCGTTTCATTATCTTGCTATGACCATCTAGCCTAACGGTAACACCACCTCTGCCCTACCTTTTTCTTAGCGAAGCATCTCTTTCTCTTTCTTTGCTCTTGCTTTTTACCGCTCCAGCGCCGCCTCACTCGGATTATTCGGGTTGTAAAACACCTGCACAATCGCCCCGACCGGATACTTGTCCACCGTCTGGTAAGCATTCCCCGACGTCACGCGCATCACCGAGTCGCCGGCGCGAAACTGGCTGCTCTGATAGGTCTGGCCGTTAACGTCGTAGGCGTAGGTGATGGCAGGCTCCAC
>JBBRZY010000641.1:0-3487 GCA_038252885.1 Anaerolineales bacterium
GGATCTGGATGATGCCGCCAGCTTACTAGACCTGCTGGAAACGACTGACCATGATTCTGACTGATGTGAATGTGCTCGTCTACGCCCATCGGTCAGATTCCCCGCGGCACAGTGACTATCGCCACTGGCTGGAGGCCACGCTGAATAGTGATCAGGCCTATGGTGTGTCAGACCTCGTCCTGAGTGGGTTCCTGCGAATCGTGACGCACCCGCGCGTTTTCAATCCCCCCAGTGCCATCGCCGCTGCGTTGGCCTTCACTGAACTTCTGCGTGGGCAACCCAATGCTGTGACGATTGCACCTGGCCCGC
Organism: Anaerolineales bacterium; assembly: GCA_038252885.1. Taxonomy (GTDB): domain Bacteria; phylum Chloroflexota; class Anaerolineae; order Anaerolineales; family UBA6663; genus JADZEK01. Next base: position 310 of record JBBRZY010000641.1, read on the forward strand.
GTCACTGGGAAATCTTTGCGCACCTGTGCCAGGTGGCCGGGGTGAAGGGCAACTTAGTGCCCGATGCCTATCTCGCCGCCCTGGCGATTGAATCCGGAAGCGAGTGGGTCACCACTGATCGCGACTATAGCCGCTTCCCCGGCCTAAAATGGCGGCATCCGCTGCAAGATTAAACTAAGGCCCGTCGTTTCTTCGCCAATCTGCATTAATCGTAGCCTGAGTTGAATTGACAAGGATTTCGCCCGCCATGAAAATCCATCTGGTCGATGGCACCTACGAATTGTTCCGCCACCACTACGGCGCGCCTCCGCGCCACGCGCCCGACGGCCGCCCGGTCGGCGCCACGCTCGGCCTGCTGCGTAGCCTGCTGCTGCTCGTCACCACGCCCGGCGTCACCCACGTCGCCTGCGCCTTCGATCATGTGATCGAGTCGTTCCGCAACGACCTCTACGCCGGCTACAAGACCGGCGCGGGCGTGGACGCCGACCTGCTCAGCCAGTTCTCGCTGGCCGAAGAAGCCGTGGCGGCGCTGGGCGTGGTCGTCTGGTCGATGGTTGAGTTCGAGGCCGACGACGCGCTGGCCAGCGCCGTTAAGCGTTTCAAGGGCAATCAATCTGTCGAGCAGTTCGTGCTGTGCTCGCCCGACAAAGACCTGGCGCAAATGATCTCTGGCCAGCGCATCGTCTGTTGGGATCGCCGCCGCGAGATCGTCATGGACGAAGCCGGCGTGGTGGAGAAATTTGGCGTGCCGCCCGGCTCCATCACCGACTACCTGGCGCTGGTGGGCGACGCGGCCGATGGCTACCCTGGCCTGCCCGGCTGGGGGGCCAAGTCCACCGCGGCCGTGCTGGCGCGCTATGGCCACCTCGAAGCCATCCCGCCCGACTCGGCCCAGTGGGAGGTCAAGTCCATCACGCCCGGCCGCGCCGCTTCGCTGGCCGCCAGCCTGGCCGCCGGGCGCACCGACGCCGTGCTCTTCCGTAAGCTTGCCACCCTGCGCCAGGATGTGCCACTAACCGAGAAGCTCAGCGATCTCAAGTGGCGGGGCGCGCACGCCCGCCTGAAAGACCTGTGCGCGTCGTTGGGCGATGAGCGCCTCGCGGCCCGCATCCCGAGTTGGCAGTCGGCGGCCGAATAATGGCGAAGCCAGCCACCCCCACCACCAAGCCCTCCGAACCCGCCCAGGTCGAGGCCTACCTGCAAGCCTTGCAGCACCCGCTGGCCGAAGTGCTCGCGGCGCTGCGCCAGGTCATCCTCAAGACCGACCCCACCATCGGCGAGGAGATTAAGTGGAACGCGCCGACCTTTTTCTACGTCGGCGAAATGCCCCCCACCGATCCGAAGGAGTTTCGGCGCATTCTCATCGTCTCCAACGTCTACAAGCAAGACAGCATTCGGCTCGTGTTTTGGGGCGGCGACCGCGCCACCGACCCCACCGGCTTGCTGTCAGGCGACTACCCCGACGGCCGCCGCCTCGCGTCCTTCACCAGCCTGGCCGACGTGAAGGCCAAGCAGAAGGCGCTGCAAAGCGTCGTGCGCCAAATGCTGGCGACGCTGGAGAAGTAGCGCCCGCCGAGGCCGGTCTGAGAGCGGCCGGCGCTCCGCCCCAACAAAAAAAGCCGCCGATCAATTTGATCGGCGGCTTTCGTGTTTCAATTAACCGGCGCGCGGCCTAGACCGGCACCGCCGTCTTCTCCATCTGCTGGCCGTGCTGCGGCGTGTCGGGGTGGCTCCAGTTCTTGTAAACGTCCACCTCCACGCCTTCCACCACCGGGCGCACGCCGCGCACCATCATCCCCGGCCGCCCCGTCGCCAGGCCGCCCACCTGCGGGTTGTGCGGGTCGCGCAGGCCAATGCGCACCAGCCGGCGCCAGCGGCCGCTGCGGTTCAGCGCCGAGCCGTGGATCGTGTAAATGCTGAAGAACACCACGTCGCCTGAGTTGGCCGGCACCGACACCGCGTCGGTGATGCGGTACTGCCCCGTGGGCAAGTGCGGCTCAACGTCCGCGCCCATAATGTGCTGCAGCTTGCCCAGCTTGTGGCTGCCCGGCAGGAACTTCAGGCAGCCGCTCTTCTCATCGGCCATGTCCACGTGCACCAGCGCGTCCACGTACTGGCCGTTCAGGTGCGGGTAAAACGGATCGTCCTGGTGCATGGGGAAGGGCGTGCCGGCCTCCGGCGCCTTGGCATGCAGCGTGCTGTGGTGCACTTCGATGCTCTCGCTCCCCAGCAGCCCGCTGGCAATGTCGGCCAGGGCCGGCTTGGTCACCGCGTGCATCCAGGCCGTCGAGAAGTGGTGCAGCTCGTGAATGTGCACCAGCACCGCCTTGGCGTTTTCGTCGGCGGCCATGTACTGCTCTTCCTTGCGCCAGTCGCCGCGCCAACCGGCCTCCCAGAAGGCGAACTTGTCCATCATGTACGCGAGGTCCTCGCGCATCTTGTCGATCTCCTCCGGCGAGTACACTTGCTCAACGCGGAGGTAGCCGTTCTCATTGAAGAAGTCAATCTGTGCTTGCGTCAACATGGCTGAAGGCTCCTGGTGTGGATATCAACCTCTAGTTTAGATGCTTTCCGCCCACACGCAACTGGGAAATTAGCTCTCGCCGCCTGGCTGAACAATCAGCCAGTTTTTAGCGCTTGCGGTCCTGTTTGGAGCATCGCCGCCGCCATCGGCAACCTCCTCTGCCCCTGTCATTCCGAACTCCCCGCTCGCAGCGCCGCTAGAAGCGCAACCTTGGTGCGGGGTGAGGCATCCCACCCTCGAGATAACAGATACGGAGTCTGGGGGTGCATTGCTGGTTTGGGACGATCCACGTTGCCCTCCCAGCCCGCGCCGGTGAACACTTCGCCCGGCCTAGCCGCGGTCGAGTCTGCCAAGCGCCGCCAACACCGCCCAGCGGCCACCGAACCTCCATCCCGCCCGCAGCGCCTTCGTGTAAATTCGTGTTTACGGCCGTCCTCCGCCCCGCGTCTCGGCCCCGCGCTATCACGCGGCCCGTGCCACCTCCCACCTCCCGCCCCCATCCCCTTCGTGATCATTCGTGGCGAAAACTTCCGGTGCTAACCCTCACCCCGTTTGACGCTGCCCCCTTGTTAGCTTAGACTGCCCGCCGGGTAGTCACTCACTTCGCCGCCGAGGTCACCATGCCGTCTCTGTTTGGACAGTCGTTCACCCGCC
>JBBRZY010000642.1:0-3483 GCA_038252885.1 Anaerolineales bacterium
CCCGGAGGGCGCATGACCGATCTGAACGCCATGGGGCAGGCTGCCCGCGCCGCCGCCCGCACGCTGGCCCGCGCCAGCAACGCCAATCGCATCCACGCGCTGGAGGCCTTACAGGCCGCGCTGCTCGACCAACAACCCGCCATCCTGGCCGCCAACGCGCAGGACGTCGCCGCCGCCCAGGCGGGCGGCCTGACCGACGCGTTGGTCGACCGGCTGACGCTCACCCCGGCCCGGCTGGCAGGCATGGCGGCCGACATCGCCACCATCGCCGCCCTGCCCGACCCGCTGGGTGTGGTCTTCGACAAGCGCACGCTGCCCAATGGCTTGCAGGTCTACCGCCAGCGCGTGCCCATCGGCGTGCTGGGCGTGATCTACGAGTCGCGCCCGAACGTCACCATTGACGTCGCCGCCCTCGCCATCCGCACCGGCAACGCCGCCCTCTTGCGCGGCGGGCGCGAGACCATCGCCTCTAACCGCGCCCTCGTGGCAGTGGTGCACGCCGCGCTCGCCGCCGCTGGACTGCCGGCCGCCGCCGTCCAGTTTGTGGATGACCCCGACCGCCGCTACGTGACCGAGTTGCTGCGCCTGCACCACTACGTAGATGTCATCATCCCGCGCGGCGGGGCAACGCTGCACACCTACTGCCGCGAAAACGCCTCCATCCCCGTCATCACCGGCGGCATGGGCATCTGCCATCTTTATGTCGACGCCAGCGCCGACCTGGCCCGCGCCCTGCCCGTCATCCGCAACGCCAAAGTGCAGCGCCCATCGGTCTGCAACGCGCTCGACACGGTGCTCGTCCATCACTCCGTCGCGGCCGAATTTTTGCCGCAGATCGTCGCCGACCTCGGCGCACAGGGCGTCACCTTCCGCGCCGAGCCGCGCGCGCTGGCCGCCCTGGGGGGCGAGCAAGCGCCGCCCACGGTCCAACCCGCCGGCCCAGACGACTTCGACACCGAGTGGATGGCCTTGATCTTGGGCCTTAAGGTGGTGGACGACCTGGACGAGGCCATGGCGCACATTGAAGCGCATACCACCGCCCACTCCGACGGCATCCTCACGCAGACGCCCGCCCACGCCGACCGCTTCGTGGCCGAGATCGACTCGGCGGCGGTTTACGTCAACGCCAGCACGCGCTTCACCGACGGCGCGCAGTTGGGGCTGGGCGCGGAAGTGGCCGTGAGCACCCAGCGCCTGCACGCGCGCGGCCCCATGGGCCTGCCCGAGTTGACCATCTACAAGTGGGTGGTGCGCGGCGATTACACCGTGCGCGACTAGCGGTCCCTGCTCGCTCCACAAACGAAAGGGCCGGGCGCATATCATCGCGCCCGGCCTTTTGCGTTCGTCGCCGCTTCCCAGCCGTGCCGGGCGCAACTTCCCGCCCCAACGGGGCCGCGCCCCCGTGACAAGCAGGGATCGGGCTTGCTATGCTAGACGCATTGGCAACCGGGGGAGCGGTATGATGCCTGGCCTCTAGCCCCGCGTGCAGGGCTTAAACGCCAACCGCCCCGCTGCGACCATCGTGTTACCCGACGGCCGCAACGGGGCGGTTGTTTGTTGGCTTAGGCGCGAGGCCTAGACCTTGATGAAGCTTGGCAAAACCACCGGCCGCGACTGCGTCTCGCGGTAGAAGAAGTTTTGCAGCGTGTCGCGGATCGCGTCGTGCGCCACGACCTGGCCGCGCTTGTACTGCTGCTTGATTTCGCGGCAGGCCGCCTTCAGCAGCTCAGTCGAGCCGCCGTCGGCCACGAACCCGCGGCTGATCAGCTCCGGCTCGCCGGCCAGCTTGTTCTTGGCGTTCACCGGGATGAGCGCCACGATAAAGCCGTCTTGCGACAGGCGCTGGCGGTCACGCATGACGATCGCGCCCACCTCGCCCACCAGCCGCCCGTCGACCAGCACATCGGCCGCAGCCACCGGCTCTTCGAGCCAGGCCTTGTGGCCATCGGTGGCCCAGGCCGCGCCGTTGGTCAACACAAAGACCTTGTCCGCCGCGATGCCGCTCGCTTCAGCCATGCGCGCATGCAGGTGCAGGTGGCGGGTCTCGCCGTGCACCGGCAGCATGAACTTGGGCTTGACCGCTTTGAGCATGTCTTTCATCTCATCGCGGCTGCCGTGGCCCGACACGTGCACCTGGGCCAGTTGGCCGTAGATGACGTTCGCGCCCAGCTTGAACAGCTTGTTGAGCATCCGCCCAACTTCTGTCTCGTTGCCGGGGATGGTGCCACCGGAGACGATGATGGTGTCGCCCGGCTTGACTTGCACCTGGCGATGCTCGCCCTGCGCCATGCGGTTCAGGGCCGAAGTCGGTTCGCCTTGCGAGCCGGTCGCCAGCAGCACGAGCTTGCTGTCGGGCACCTTGGTATCGGTCTCCACCAGCAAGCCATCCGGGATCTTCATATAGCCCAGTTGGCGCGCCAGCGCGACGTTGTTCTCCAGGCTGCGGCCGGTCAGCGCGACCTTGCGGCCGTGCTTGTGGGCCAGCAGCATGATGCTCTGCAGCCGGTCGAGCAGCGAGGCAAAGGTCGCGATGATGATGCGGCCCTTGGTCGTCTCGCTCATCAGCCGGTCGAGTTCGGCCGTCACCAATTGCTCGGTGCCGGTCCGGCCCGGCCGGTCGGCGTTAGTGCTATCGGCCAGCAGCGCCAGCACGCCCTTGGGCGTCAGGCGGCGCAAGCGCGCCAGATCGGTCGTTCGGCCGCTGGCGGGCGTGGCGTCGAGCTTGTAGTCGCCGGTGTGCACCACCGCGCCCACAGGCGTATCAATCACCAGGCCCACCGCGCCGGGGATCGAGTGCGCCACCGGGAACAGGCTGACCTTGAACTCGCCCAACCGCAGGCTGGCCTGCTCATCCACCACGTTCAGGTGCGCATGGTTGAGCACCTTGGCCTCTTGCAGTTGCCCCTTCACCAAGCCGATGGTGAGGGCGGTGCCATAAATGGTGGTGCTGATCTGGCGCAGCAGGTAGGGCAGCGCGCCGATGTGGTCCATGTGGCCGTGCGTCAGCACAATGCCGCGCAGGCGATCCTGGTTCTTGACCACATAGTCGAACTGGGGCAAGACTAGGTCGATGCCATACATGTCGCTGTCGGGGAACATCAACCCGCAGTCCACGATGATCATATCGCGGCCATATTCAAGAACGGTCATGTTCTTGCCGATTTCCCCCAGGCCGCCCAGGGGAATAATGCGTAACTTCTGCTTCATAGTGCGTTTTGTTTCCATTTTGTGCTGGTTAAAGTGAGTCTGGCCCCGCGGCGGCAGCACACGCGCTCGGGGTGACCTGTCATTCCGGACCGGTTTGCGACTACTTCTAGTGTTCAGTGAGGTAGGGGTCAAACATTTCGAGGGATGAACTTAGCAGAGTATACCACACTTGCTGGCAATAATGCAATGCCGGAAAAGGGGTGTCCCGCCCAGCTTCCCAAACTCGCCATCCCCAACTGCCTGAAAGTGTGTGACCCTGCCCCCGTGACAGCGGGA
>JBBRZY010000643.1:0-3476 GCA_038252885.1 Anaerolineales bacterium
AGGGCCAGGCCGTGACCGAGCTGTTCCTGATCGATGTGTCACACCTGTCACCAGCCGCTGTGGCCGCGCCCGAGCGCGCCCAACGCTGGGTGCGCCGCCAGGTGCGCTTGCTCAAGAACTGGAAGAACGACACGCGTGACCAATACGCGCCCATGCTGCGCGAGTGGTTGGCCCCCAACCAGCCCGGCCCCGAAAACACCTGGCGGTCCACCCGCCAGCTGCGCGCCGTCCAGCGCCGCGCTTACTCGGCCTATCGCGCCCACCCCTACCCTGGCGCGGTCTCGGCCCTGCTCAGTGCCCAAAATCAGCGCCGCGATGTGCTGTCCGGCTGGCGGCGCGTACTGTCGGACAGCCTCGAGTCCGAGGTCGTGCCAGACGTTACCCATATCCAACTGCTGCGCGAGGAGCGCTACCTGCGCGTGCTGGCCGAGTGGTTGGTGGGCCGCCTCGACCGGCTCGACCTGGCCGCCCCGCCGCGCGCTGCCGCGCCATGAGCGCCATTTGGGCGGTGCTGCACTTCGATGGCCGGCCGGTGGAAGCTGGTGACCTGGAGCGCATGGCCGCCGCGCTGACCGCCCTCGGCCCCGAGCGCACCGGCCACTGGCACGCCGGCCCCGCTGGCCTGGGCCACGGTCTGCAAGCCTTCACGCCCGAAGACCGCCTCGAACAGCAGCCCCTCGTAGACCCCGCCGGCCGTTACGTGCTCGTCGTGGACGGCCGCGTGGACAACCGCCCCGAGCTATGCGCCGCGTTGGGCTTGCCCGCCGCCGCCTTGCGCGACTGGCCCGACTCGGCCTTCGTGCAGCAGGCCTACGCGCGCTGGGGCGAGGCCTGCCCAGCGCATCTCATCGGCGCGTTATCGTTCATCGTCTGGCAGCCCGCCGAGCGCCGCCTATTCGCCGCCAGCACCCCCGGTAACGCCAGCGCCCTCTTCTACCACCAGCACCGCCACCGGCTGGCGCTGGCCTCGCTCCCGGCCGGCGTGTTGGCCCTGCCCGACACGCCCCGCCTGCTCAACGAAGCCAAGCTGGCCGACTATCTCGCGCACAGCCGCCAGCATCGCGCTGCCACTTTCTTTCAAGACGTCTGGCGCTTGCCGGCCGGACACACCCTCACCGCCCATGACGGCCAAGTGCAGGTGCAGCGCTACTGGTCGCCCGACCTGACGCGCGACATTCGGTTTGCGCGCGATGATGACTACGTGGCCGCGTTCAACGAGCTCTTTGAGCGCATCGTCAGCGACCACCGCCGCAGCCTCACCCCCGTCGGCGTGATGATGAGCGGCGGGCTGGATTCGTCCAGCGTGGCCGTCACCGCCGCCCGCCAGTTGGCGCCCAACCGCCTGGCCACCTACACCGAGGTGCCGGTCCCCGGCGCGGCGACGGAGGCCAGCCCCTACCGCTACAACGACGAGCGCCCGCTGGTCGAGGCCATCGCCGCCCTGCACCCGAACCTGGACCCGCACTTCATCCACACTGCCGGCCAGTCGTTCCTCGATGACCTGGACGCGCGCTTCGACCACCACCAGACCATCCTGCGCAACGCCATCAACCACACCTGGCTCGAGCGCATCTTGCGCACCGCCGCCGCCGACGGCCGGCGCGTGCTCCTGGTGGGCGATCACGGCAACCAGACCATGAGCGTGGCCGGGCAGGGGCTGCTGGCCGAATACGTGCGCGCCGGCCAGCTCGGGCGCGCCTGGCATGAGGCGCAGGCATTGGCCCGCCGCCAGGCCGCCAGCTCGGCTGGGCGTGCTTTGCTGGGCTATGGCCTTGCGCCGCTGCTGCCCGCCCGGCTGCAAACGCTGGTAGACCGCCTACGACGCCCCGGCCGCCGGCCCGACTCGGATTTTGTGGCGCTGCGGCCGGGCTACGCCGCCGCGTTTGGGCTGCGGCCAGGCCAGGTCGAACCGTTCATCGCCGCCAACGGCCGCCAGAGCCGGGCCGACATCCTCACGCAGCAGATGAATCACCATGTGCCGGCCTACCGCAGTGAATTTGGCGTGGACATGCGCGACCCGACCAACGACCAGCGCTTGATCGAATTTTGCCTGGCCCTGCCAGCCCACCAGTTCCTGCGCGACGGGCAGCCGCGCTGGCTCATCCGCCGGGCAATGGCTGGCCGCCTGCCCCCCACCGTGCTCAACAACCGCCGGCGCGGCCGGCAGGCTTCCGATTGGTTCGACGCGCTGTCGGCCCGCCAAGCCGAGATCGCCGCCACACTGGCGCAGTTGGAGCAGGACGAACTCGCCCGCCGCGCGCTCGACCTGCCCCGACTGCGCAGCCTGCTGGCTGACTGGCCCGCCTCCACCGCCGCCGCCGCTGACCCACCCGACCGGCTGCGGCTCTATCGCGAAACGCTGATCGATGGGTTGATGGGCGGGCGCTTTGTCTTATGGTTCAACCGCGGCCCATGACTCGGCCGGCCCTCTATCATTCCGTCTATTGGGGCCTGCGCCTCGCCGCCGATGACGACTGGCCCGCGCTGCGGTCAGTGACAGTGAAAGCTCCCAGCGGCCCGCCGGAGGTCTACCTGGCCACCCGGCCCGCTCCCTTGGCCGACGGCCCCAGCGGCGTGGCGCTGCGCCCGCAAGCCGCCCGCCTCCACATTCAAGGCGTGGCGCGCTATACCGTGCGCGGCGGTCACACCATCGCGGTCACGCCCGTGGCTGGGGCCGCGCCCCGCGCCGTCCAGTTGTATCTGCTGGGTTCGGCCTGGGGGGCGCTGTGCTACCAGCGCGGGCTGCTGCCGCTGCACGCCAGCGCCGTCCAGGTGGGCGACGGCGCCGTGGCCTTCAGCGGCCCAACCGGCGCGGGCAAGTCGAGCCTGGTAGCCGCCCTCACGCAGCATGGCTATGCGCTGTTGAGCGACGACCTGTGCCGCTGCGACCTCGACCCCGACGGCCAGGCCCGCCTGTGGCCCAGCCAGCCGCGCCTCAAGCTGTGGGATACCGCGCTGACCGCCCTGGGCGCGCCCGCCGCCGGGCTAGAGCAAGACCTGGTCTCCGAGGCCAAATTCCACCTGCCCACGCCTACTGCTGACCCGGCTGTGCCCCGGCCGCTGCGCGCGTTCTATCTGTTGGAATGGGGGCCGGCCGCCTGCGAGCGCCTGACCGGGCTGGCGGCCGTGCGCGCGCTGGTCGCCACCGCCAGTTACCGGGCCGGCCTGCTGCCCACGCCCAGACACCTGGCCGACCACTGGCGCGCCTTGGCCGAGCTAGCCCGCCGTGTGCCCATCTACCGCCTCAGCCGCCCGCAGTCTTGGGCCGGCCTCGACGCGACTCTCGCCCAGCTCGACCTGCACGGCAGCAGGGAGTATTTCAGTTTGGGGTCAAAAACCCCCGGTCCGGCGGGGTCAGCGCTAGGCTCTGGGTTAGGCTAATCCGCGCCCTCGTCCGCTCGCCTCGCCGCCGGGGTGTTTGACTGACCGGCGCACCTATCCCTGCCGCCAGCGGGTTTACACGCTCATTCGAGCCG
>JBBRZY010000644.1:0-3468 GCA_038252885.1 Anaerolineales bacterium
CCCCCACCTCGCCCTAACCGCACCTGCCGCCCCGCGCCCCATGACGTTCGTGACGGCAATGACGGCAATGACGTTCTCGAAAACATTCGTGGCGCGGATGACGACGATGACGTTCTCGAAAGCATTCGTGGCGCGCATGACAACGATGACGTTCTGGAAGGCATTCGTGGCGCGCATGACGACGATGACGTTCTGGAAGGCATTCGTGGCGCGCATGACGACGATGACTTTCTCGAAAGCATTCGTGGCGCGCATGACGACGATGACGTTCTGGAAGGCATTCGTGGCGCGCATGACAACGATTGCAACCCGCCTCACATCACCTGGGCCCCCCTTCCTTTCAGGGGAGGGGCCGGGGGTGAGGGCCGCCCAACCGCTCCGCTCTCTGCCGCCTGAACCCCCTCCCGGCCACCCTCGCTATAATAGGCTCCTTATGACAACGCCTCCCCCGCCCCTGCACACGCCCATCCGCCTGGTGGCCTTGGATTTGGATAACACCCTGGTTGGCCCAAGCATGGTCGTCACCCCGCGCGTGCGGGCGGCCCTGGCGGCGGCCGTGGCGCGCGGCGTCATCGTCACCATCGCCACCGGGCGCGGGCCAGAGCCCACCGAGCCATTTGCGCGCGACCTGGGGCTGACCGCGCCGCTCATTTGCTTTCAAGGCGGCCTCGTGTACGATTATGTGGCCCAGCGTGTGCTGCACGAGCAGCGTCTCGATCCGGCCGTCATCCCCATCATTGTGCGGCTGGCCGAGGCCCACGGCTGGAACCTGCAATTTGAAACCCCCACTATGGCCTACTTGCCGCTGCACTCTAACCATCCGGCTGAATTGCTCGAAGGGCTGATGCGCGTGGCCGCCTGGCGGCGGGTAGACCTGTTGACCGGGCTGCCCGAAACGCCGCACAAGTTTATCCTGGCCGTGCACGACCCGGCCGAGCGCGACGCCCTGGCCGCCGAACTAACGCAGCGCCTGGGGGAGGAAGGGCTGCACCTGAGCGTGGTGCCGTCGCACCCGATCTTGGTGGAAGGCACGCCGCCCGGCCTGAACAAGGCCACCGGGCTGGCCTGGCTGGCCGACTCCCTGCACATCCCGCAAGCGGCCGTCATGGCGGTGGGCGACAACGACAACGACGTGCCCATGCTGGCCTGGGCCGGGCTGGGCGTGGCGCTCGACAACGCTTCGCCCAATGCGCGCGCCGCCGCCGACTGGGTGGCGCCGGCCGTGGCCGACGACGGCGCGGCGGTGGCCCTGGAACTGTGCGTGTTGGCCGCGTGAAGACCGAACTGCTGGCGGCCAGCGACCCGAACAGCGTGCGCTACGCCGCCGACGTGCTGCGCTACAACGGGCTGGTGGCCTTCCCGACCGACACGGTCTACGGCGTGGGCGCGCTGGTCTTTCAGCCGGAGCCGGTGCAGCGCCTATACACGGTGAAGGGCCGCTCGACCGACAAGGCCATCGCGGTGCTGGTCGGCCGGGTGGAAGACCTGGCCAACGTGGCCGCCCACCTGACCCCCGCCGCCCGCATTCTGGCGCGCAAGTTTTGGCCGGGCTCAATCACGCTGGTGGTGCCGCGCCACCCCAATTTGCCAGAGGCGGTCAGCGCGCTGCCGACCGTGGGCGTGCGGCTGCCCGATCACCCGGTGGCGCGCGCCCTGCTCGAGCTGACCGGGCCGCTGGCCGTCACCAGCGCCAACCGCTCGGGCGAGCCGAACGCCGCCACGGCCGAAGCCGTGCTCGAGCAGTTGGCCGGCCGCATCGAGCTGATCATTGACGGCGGGCGCGTGCCGGGCGGGGTGCCCTCCACCGTGGTCGACTGCACCAGCCCGTTCCCCAAGGTGCTGCGCGAGGGTCCGATTTCTGCCGCCGACATTCTGGCGGCGGTGAATGAAGGCGAGGGCGAATGAGAAACCGACGCAGCGCGCTTATACCGGGGCTGGTGCTGATTGCCCTGGGGGCCTGGTTCCTGGCCGGCACGCTCGGCGTGCGGCTGCCATCGCTGGGCGACCTGTGGCCGATCTTTCCGCTGGGCTTTGGCCTGGCCAGCCTGGGCAACTACTTTATCGAGGGCCGCCGCCAGCACGGCCTGATCTTCACCGGCGTCAGCAGCACGCTGGTGGGGGCGCTGTTCTTCGCCATCACCCTCGGCCCGCTCACGTGGGGCGACCTGGGCCGGCTGTGGCCGGTGTTCATCCTCATCGGCGGGCTGGCGTTTGTGGCGCAGTGGCTGGCGCAGCCCAGCGAGCGCGGCCTGCTGCTGCCGGGCCTGGCGGCGCTGGTGGTGGGCGGCGTGCTGCTGCTGTTCACGCTGAACCTGCTGGGCGGCGCAGTCGGGCAGTTGGCGACGCAACTGTGGCCGGTGCTGCTGATCTTGCTGGGGATCGGGCTGCTGGTCAGCTATGTGGGGCGAGGGCGGAAGCAGGCCTGAGGCCGACGCGCTGCGGTAACCATGCTGATTGGCATTGACGCCAGCCGGGCCACGGCGGCGCAGCGCACCGGCACCGAGCAGTACGCGCGCCGGCTGATCGCCGGGCTGGCCGAAGTGGCCCGGCCGCACCACCTGCGGCTGTACTTCCGCGACGACCCCGGCGCATGGCTGGCCGCGCATCCCAACGTCGCGCGGCGCGTGATCCCCTTCCCGCGCCTCTGGACGCACCTGCGGCTGTCGGCAGAACTGCTGGCCGCCCGCCCGCGCCCGGCCGTGTTGTTCGTGCCGGCCCACGTGCTGCCCTTATTACACCCGCTGCCCTCGGTCGTCACCGTGCACGACCTGGGCTACCACTTCTTCCCGGCCGCGCATCCCACTCGCCAACGCCGCTATTTAGATTGGTCCACCCGCCGCGCGGGCCGCACCGCCACGCACCTCCTGGCCGACTCGCAGGCCACCGCCCGCGACCTAACCGCCATCTACGGCGTGCCGGCCGAGAAGATCACGGTGGTCTACCCCGGCCGCGATGAGTCCCTCACCCGCGTGGACCCCGCCGCCGTGCGCGCGCGCTATCAGTTGGCGGGCGAGTATGTGCTGCATGTGGGGACGCTCCAGCCGCGCAAGAATTTGGCCCGGCTGATTGAGGCGGTCGCGCGGGTGCGGGCCACACACCCGGCGCTGACGCTGGTGCTGGCCGGGCGGCCGGGCTGGCTGGCCGAGCCGATCTTGGCGCTGGCCCACGCGCACGCCGAGTGGGTGCGCGTGCTCGACTATGTGCCCGACGCCGATTTGGCGGGGCTGTACTCGGGCGCGGCGGCGTTCGCCTTTCCGTCGCTGTACGAGGGCTTCGGATTCCCGGTGCTGGAGGCGCTGGCCTGCGGTGTGCCGGTGGTGTGCGCCAATACTTCCAGTTTGCCAGAGTTGGCCGGCACGGCCGCGCTGGCAGTGGACCCGCTTGACCCGGCCGCCTTAGCCACCGCGCTCGACCGCGTGCTGACTGATGCCGCGCTGCGCGCCCGCCTGGCCGCCGACGGCGCGGAGC
>JBBRZY010000645.1:0-3468 GCA_038252885.1 Anaerolineales bacterium
GATGAGACCATCCGCATGCTGCACGGGCTGCGCGACCGCTATGAGGCCCACCACAAGGTGACCATCAGCGACGCGGCCTTGTCGGCCGCCGCTAAGCTCAGCCAGCGCTACGTGACCGACCGCAGCCTGCCGGACAAGGCGATTGACCTGATGGACGAGGCCGCCGCCAAGCTGCGCGTGGCCCTGTACTCGCTGCCGCCTGAGCTCAAGGCCCTCAAGGCCGAGATCGACCGGCTGCAGGCCGAGGAAGAGCAGGCCGGGCTGGCGCGCGACTATGAGCACGCCGCGCAGAAGAAGGCCGAGCGCCTGCGCATCGAAACCGAGTTCACCGGCCGGCGCGACGAGTGGGAGCGCGAGCACCAACTCGATGAGGTGGTGGACGAGAACGACATCGCCGAAGTCATCTCGCAGTGGACCGGCATCCCGCTCAACAGCATGCTGGAGACCGAGTTCGAGAAGCTGCTGCACATGGAAGACCGGCTGCACGAGCGCATCATCGGCCAAGACGCGGCGGTGCACGCCATCGCCGACGCTATTCGCCGCTCGCGCGCCGGCCTGAAGAACCCCAAGCGCCCCATCGGCTCGTTCATCTTCCTGGGCTCGTCGGGCGTGGGCAAGACCGAGCTGGCCAAGGCCCTGGCCGAGTTCATGTTTGACGACGAAGACGCGCTGGTGCGGGTGGATATGAGCGAATACCGCGAGCAGCACACCGTCTCGCGCTTGTTCGGCGCGCCGCCCGGCTACGTGGGCTACGAGGAAGGCGGCCAACTGACTGAGGCCGTCCGCCGCCGCCCGTACCGCGTGGTGCTGTTCGATGAGATCGAGAAGGCCCACCCCGATGTCTGGAATGCGCTGCTGCAAATTCTGGACGACGGCCGCCTGACCGACGGGCAAGGCCGCGTGGTCGACTTCCGCAACACGGTGCTGATCATGACCAGCAACCTGGGCACCGAGTTCGTCAAGAAGAGCGGCAGCCTGGGCTTCCTGCGCCGCGACGCCGACAACACTGACGGCGACAACCTCGACAACCAGGACAAGATCGAGCGCGCCCTGAAGGCCACCTTCCGGCCGGAGTTCCTGAACCGGGTGGATGAGATCATCACCTTCAAGCCGCTGGCCCTGGTAGATGTGGTGCGCATCGTGGACCTCCAGATGATGGAGATCCAGAAGCAGCTCTCGGAGTACGGGCTGACGGTCAAGCTGACCGACGCCGCGCGCGAGTGGCTGGCGCAAGAAGGGTTTGACCCGGCCTTTGGCGCCCGCCCGCTGCGCCGCGCGCTGCAGAAGTACGTCGAGAGCCCGCTCTCGGTGCAGATGCTGCGCGCCGAGTTCAAGAGCGGCGACACGGTGACGGTGGACTTTGTGCCCGGCGAAGGCGTGCAGTTCCGCCACGCGCCGCCCACCCCCGGCCCCGCGCGCGTGGAAGTGGACGCGACCGCCCCGGCCGTGATCGAGCAGTAAGCGGCAGTCGCTAGAAACCCAAAGGGACGGCTCAAACGAGCCGTCCCTTTTTAGTTTCCGCGCTTTAACAAGCAAGCGCCGGTCAGACCCTGATGGCTTGACCGGCGCGGCTGTCGGGGCGGCCAGATTTGAACTGGCGACCACCGCGTCCCAAACGCGGTGCGCTGCCGGACTGCGCTACGCCCCGGATACAGCGTATTGTACCACTGCCCGGTCTGCGAATGCCGAGTTAGTCGTTGCTACGGGGCGGTTTTGTTGGTGAGACCGCTGGCCGGTGGTTGCTCTGCCAGGGCCTCTCCCGGTCGCACAATCCATAAGGCCAGTGGGCCCAGTAAGGGTACGACCAGGACGATCAGCACCCACATGACCTGCGCCGTCTGCGCCAACCGTCGCCCGCGTAAGGAAAAGAGCGCGAGTAGGCTTAGCACCGGCCAGGCGAGCAGAATGACCAGGTTAACCGCTTGCACGAGAAGAAAGCCCCAGGTAAATCCCAGGTTGCTCATACCACCTCCTTTGGCTCACATTCCCACTGCAACCATCATATGGCCTTCAGTCCAACTGGTACAGTGAGCTTTGTCCACTCTATTGGTTACAGTGTTCAGCCATATGCGCTCCCCTGGTCAACCGTCCGCGCGCAGAGCCGCGCGCTCGCCTAACCTGCACTACAATGCGCGCTATGACCTACGCTACCCTCGCCCGCTATTACGACCTGGAAAACGCCGAGTTCACCGAAGACCTCGACTATTGGCTGGAGCTGGCCGAGGAGTACGGCGACCCGATCCTCGAGCTGGGCTGCGGCACCGGGCGCGTGTTGCTCAACCTGGTGCGGCGCGGCCACACCCTCACCGGCCTCGACAACGCGCCGGAGATGCTGGCCCGCCTGCGCGCCCGGCTCGACGCCGCCACCGGCCGCCACCTGGCCGCCGCCCCCAATCTGGTCGAGGGCGACATGCAGGCCTTCGACCTGGGCCAGACCTTCAAGCTGGCGCTAATGCCGTTCAACACCTTCATGCACCTGCTCACCGCCGAGGCCCAACTCGCCACACTCACCCGCATCCGCCAACACCTGGCCCCCGGCGCGGCGTTGGCGCTGGATATGCCCAACCCCGGCGAGGCCTACGCCGCCCACGAGCAGGGCCTGACGCTGGAGCGCACCTTCGCCGACGGGGAGCGCACCGTGCAGCAGTTCGCCACGCTGGCCGTGGACCGCGCCGCGCAGATCGCGCGCATCACCTGGCTGTACGACTCCACTGGCCCGGCCGGCGACCTGCACCGCACCATCGTCCCGCTGACGCTGCGCTACACGTTCCCCGGCGAGATGCGGCTGCTGCTGGAGCGCGCCGGCTTCGCGCAGATGCACCTGTACGGCGACTACGACCGCTCGCCGTTCCTCGACGGCGCGCCGCGCATGCTGGTGCTGGCGATGGCCTGATAGCTGTAGGACGCCGGCAGAAAAGGCTTTGGCCACGAATTTCACGAATAGCACGAATTGGGTTCGGAGAGGACAGGAGTAGGCGCTGGGGTCAGTCAAGTTAAACACAAGGGCCGGAAAGTAGTCAGCGCGACTACTTTCCGGCCCTGTTCTGTTTTCTGCAAATTGCCGACTGGCCCTACATCTCGCCCCTCACCTCACGCCCTAGTCGCTCAAAGTACTCGGCGAGATAGCGGTGGCGCTCTTCGGCGATGGCGCGCGCGGTGGGCGTGTGCAGGCGGTCTTTCACGCGCCCGAGCTTGAACAAAAACTCGTGATACGGCGTGTGCGGCTCGCCCGGCTCTTTTTGGCCGGTGGTCTTGAACAACTCGGACGGCTGGCCGGTCAGCGGCTGGCCGGCCAGCGCGGCGTAGGCCACTGTGCGCGCCACGCCGATTGCGCCCAGCACATCGAGCTTGTCGCAGTCGAACAGAATTTGGGCTTCGAGCGTGCGCGGGGCTTCGGTGCCGCGAAAGCGGTGCGCGCGAATGCAGTGCAGCACCGCCTCGATCCGGTCAGCCGGCCAGCCCTCGGCC
>JBBRZY010000646.1:0-3447 GCA_038252885.1 Anaerolineales bacterium
GACCGTGGGGGTCGACCTGCCCCTGACCGAGGTTGAGCGCGTGCTTGGCCAGAGCCTGCCAGTGGCGGAAGTCGTTAAGATTTGGGACGCGCTGGAGTTCACGGTGCAAGTGGAAGCCGAAGCGCTGCGCATCACTGCGCCCGACCACCGGCTGGATATCGGCACCGGCGTCGTCGGCCGCGCCGATGTGATCGAGGAGATCGCCCGCATCTACGGCTACGAGCGCATCCCCGAAACGCAGTTGGCCGACCGTCTGCCGCCCCAGCGCGGCAACCGCCAACTGACGCTCGAAGAACGCACGCGCGATGTGCTGGTAACGGCTGGGCTGCAAGAGGTGGTCACCTATTCGCTCACTGCGCCGCAGCGCGAGCGCCGGGTGCTGCCGCCCAGCGCGCCCGCCGACGACCAGCCTTACCTGACGCTCACCAACCCGGTGGTCAGCGACCGAGTGGTCATGCGCCACACACTGCTGGCCGGCGTGCTGGATGTGGCGGCGGCCAACCTGCGCCACCACGACCGGCTGGCGCTGTTCGAGCTTGGCCCGGTCTACCGCGTGGGCGAGAACGACGAGCGCCTGCCAGATGAGCAGCGCCGGCTGGTGCTGGTGCTCACCGGCCCGCGCGAGCCGCTGGCCTGGCAGGCCGCCGACCGCACGCCGCTGGACTTCTTCGACCTGAAGGGCGTGATTGAGGCGCTGGCCGACGGCCTGCCCCTCACCGGGCTGAGCTTCGCCGTGCCTGAGCCTGGCGACCTGCACCCCAGCTACACGCCCGGCCGCACCGCGCGCCTGCTGCTCGACGGCCAACCGGCCGGCTGGCTGGGCGAACTGCACCCGCTGGTGCGGGAGCAATACGACCTGCCTCCCCAGGCGGTGCTGATTGCCGACCTGGACCTCGACCGGCTGCTGCACACAGTGGATGAGCGCTACAAGGTGGCCCCGGTGCCGGAGTACCCGCCGGTGAAGGAAGACCTGGCTGTGATCGTGGATGAGAGCGTGCCGGCTGTGGGCGTGCGGGCCGTCATCGCGGCCGCCGCCGGCAACCTGCTGGCTGGGCTGACGCTGTTCGATGTATATCGCGGCGCGCAACTGGGCGCGGGCAAGAAGAGCCTGGCCTACAGCCTGACCTTCCAGGCCGCCGACCGCACGCTGACCGACGCCGAGGTGGCGAAGCTGCGCGCGCGGATTCTTAAGAAGTTGACCGAAGAGCTAGGGGCGACGATCAGAAGCTAGGGCCGGTAGCGCGAAACACCGCCGCTGGTGGCAAACCAGACCGCGCCCTGCTCGTCCACGAAGATGGCGTTGACGTTGGAGTGGATCAGGCCGTCCTCGACCTGAAAGCTCTGCCAGGCGCTGCCATCGTAGCGGGCGGCGCCGGCGAAATAGGTGCCGAACCACAAGCTGCCGTCGGGCGCGAGCGTGATGCACACGATCTCGTTCGACGGCAGCGTCACGCCCGCGTCGCCGGGCAGGTAGTTGGTCCAGGCGCCGTCGGCGTAGCGGTACAGCCCCTCGCCATTGGTCGCCACCCACACGGCCCCGTTCGCATCTTCAACCACAGCGTGCACCCACACCGCGGCCTGAAACGGGTCGCCCGCGCCGTAGTGAGTCCACTCGCCCGACAGGTCGAGGCGGCTGAGGCCGTGCTCGGTCGCGGCCCACAGCGCGCCATCCGAGGTGGCCCACACCCCGTGCACGGCCTCCCCTTCCAGCCCAGCGCTGCTGGAGTCATAAACCGCCGTGACAGTCGTGCCGTCATACACGGCCACACCGCCGGGGGTCGCCAGCCAGGCCTCGCCCGTCGGCGCGAAGGCCACGCCATAGACGCTGTCGGCCGGCAGCCCGTTGGCGCTGGTCAGGTGCGCCACGCGGTCACCTTTGGCAGCGAAAATCCACACGCCCAAATCGCCGCCGGCCCACAAGCGGCCGAAGGCGTCGCGGGCCAGCGGCACGCAATAGTCGCAGTTCAGCGCCGGCCCCGGCTGCCAGGTCTCGCTCGCCAGATCGAACACATCTGACCGCGCGCCATACTCCTCGATAAACCACACTTGCCCCGGCTCTAGCCCGGTGGTCACCGCCCCAAACCCCGGCACGACCGGCACGTTGGGCACGCGCCACACGCTGCGGCCCGTGCCGCTCACGCGCAGCACACCGGCCTCGGTGCCAAAGTACAGCGCGCCGTCGGGCGCCTCAACGCCGCGGTAAATGTCATACGACGGCAGATCGGCGGGCGCGTAAAACTCCCAGTCGTCGTTCTGGGTAGCGCGCCGCGCCAGCCCCCCGTCCAGCGAGGCCCACACCTCACCGGCTGTGGTTTGCAGCAGCCCGTTGAGGTGCCAGCCCGCCAGGTTGGGCACGGCCTCAAAGCCCGCGCCGGTGAAGCGCCCCACCCCGGCCTCGGTGCCGGCCCACACTTCGCCGTCCACCAGCGCCAGCGCCGTCACCGCGTTGTCCGGCAGCCCGTCCGCGCTGGTGTAGCGCGCCCAGGTCGCGCCGTCATGGCGGCCCAGCCCGTTGGTGGTCGCCACCCAGATATTGCCCTGGTCGTCCTCCAAGATGGCGAGGACCATGGTCGCCAAGTGGTCGGGGTCGTCTTCCGCTTCGGCCGAGGGAAAGTCGGCCACCGGCTCCCAGCCGTCGGCGGTGCGCCGGTTGAGGCCGGTCGGCCCGTAGGCCGTGCCCACCAGCAGCCCCTGGCTGGTCTGCGCCAGTGCGAACACCACATCGCTATCCAGGCCAGAGGCGCGGCGATAGACCGTCAGGCTCTGGCCATCAGTGACAGCCAGGCCGTCGGCCGTGGCGATCCACAATTGGCCGTTGTCGTTGTCAGCCAGCAGCGCGTACACATGCGGGCTGGGCAGGCCGTTGGCCCCCGTCAACTGTGTGTCGAGCGTGCCGGCGGCCATGTTCCAGCCCACCACGCTGCCCGGCCCGCCGCTCACCAACTGCCCCTCGGCGGTGACGGCCAGCGCCCACACGGTGTTGGCCGCCGCCCATGATTGCCAGCCAGTCGCGCCGCCCGCCACCACCGGCACGTCGGTTGCGGTCGGAGCAGTCAGGTTCGACCAATTGAGCGCCGCCCACACCACGGCCGCGCACGCCAGCGCCGCCAGCAGCAGCGCCCCGCCGCCCACGGCCAGCCCCACCAGCCCCCAACCCGCCCGCGAGCGCGTCGGGGGCGGCGGCGTCAGTGGGGCCGGGAGCGGCGTGGGCGTGCGATCGGCCGGCGGTGGCTGAATCGGCGGCGTGGGGGACACCGGGCGGACGAGGGCGCCGGGGAGCGCGGTGCGGCCGGGCGGCACGGGCGACAGGGTCTGCGGCCCAAACACGCCAGCCGCAGCGTGCAGCGCCGGCCGCGCAGCCTGCCAGGCGGCGATGAATTCGCCGGTGGTGGCGAAGCGCTCCTCGCGCTGCTTGGCCAGCGCCTTGAGCAGCAGCCGTTCGATCTC
>JBBRZY010000647.1:0-3433 GCA_038252885.1 Anaerolineales bacterium
CAGCGCGCCCACTCGGCGGCACGGTGGTCGTCCGATGCGGTGCGCGGGGCGTTTGTTTTTTCACGGCGATCTCCTAGAAAATGGTGTCGCCGAGCAGTGTAACCTTAAAGTCTCGTAGTACCGCTAAGTCTCGTTGTACTACTAGCTGAATGAATTGTTGCTGGCTGGTTTGGCCCATCGGCCGACCGCTATTGTATTCCTTCCTTGTCGCAAGCGCAGCATCCATTCTCCCCAACCACCCCAATTCGCGCGAAGCGATTGATGGGATTCGTGGCCAAAGGTATTAGCCTTTTCCGCATTTGACCGCTAGCCCACTTTAGGCGAGAGTCTAGGCACCAACCACCGCCCAGCAGGAGCCGCGCCGTGATCCAAATTGCCGAACTGTTCGTCCCGTACCCTTCCGCCCTGTGGCACCTCGCCAAGCAGGTCGGCGTCAACCACGCCGTCAGCGTGCTGCCCTACGAGCCGCCCCTGCCGGGCGAAGCCGCCCCCACCGCCCCGCGCTCGTGGGAAAAAATCCACGGCCTCGTGCCGCTCGCCAGCGTCCCGCGCGACGCCGACGGCCACTTCCCGTGGGACTTCGCCTCGCTCCAGGCCATGCAGGCCCGCTACGCTGCCGCCGGCCTCACCCTCGGCGTCATCGAGAGCAGCCCGCCCATGGATAACGTGCGCCTCGGTCTGCCCGGCCGCGACGAAGAGCTCGCGCAGATCAACGTCATGCTGCGCGCCATGGGCCGCCTGGGCATCGGCGCGTGGTGCTACAACTTCCTGGCTGTCGCCTCCTGGGGCCGCACCAACATGGCCGCCCCCGCCCGCGGCGGCGCGCTCGTCACCGCCTTCGATCTGGCACAGGTCCCGCCGCTGGCCCTGCCCAACGGCCTGACCCTCACCCACGAGCAGTTGTGGGACAACTTCCGCTACTTCTTAGAGCGCGTCGTGCCCGTCGCCGAAGAAGCCGGCGTGCGCCTGGCGCTCCACCCTGACGACCCGCCGCTGGCCTGGATGGGCCCCGTGCCGCGCCTGTTCAGCACTGTGGACGCTTTTCAGAAGGCGCTCGACCTGGTGCCCAGCCCGGCCAACGCCCTCACGCTCTGCCAGGGCAACTTCGCGCTGCTCACTGACGATGTGCCCGGCGTCATCGAGCACTTCGGCCGCCAGAACAAGATCGCCTTCGTGCACCTGCGCGACGTGCGCGGCACCGCCCAGCACTTCGAAGAGACCTTCCACGACGCCGGCCCGACCGATCTCTCGGCCTGCCTGCGCGCCTACCAGGCCATCGGCTTCAACGGCCTGCTGCGCCCCGACCATGTGCCCACGCTCGAAGGCGAGCCCAACACCTCGCCCGGCTACGCCACCTACGGCCGGTTGTTCGCCATCGGCTATATCCGCGGCCTGTGCGAGGCGGTCTATGGCCGCCCAGCCACCGCTTAGTTTGTCTTAACGTCAGGAGCTTAACCATGATGTCGCTATCATTTGCGGGTAAGACCGTGGTCGTCACCGGCGGGGCCATGGGCATCGGCGAGGCCGCCGTGCGCGCCTTTGCCGAAGCCGGCGCCAATGTCTTCATCGCCGATGTCGATGTGCCGGCCGGCGAGGCGTTGGCGGCCAGCCTGCCGCTCACGCGCTTCGTACGCACCGATGTCTCGGTCATGGCCGACGCCGAGCGCGCCATTGCCGCCGCCGTGGCCGCCACCGGCCGGCTCGATGCGCTCTTCAGCAATGCCGGCATCCAAACCTACGGCCTGATCGAGAACACCACTGAGGCCGACTACGACCGCAGCCTGGCCGTCAACTTCAAGGGCCATGTGTGGATGTGCAAATACGCCATCCCGGCGCTGCGCCGCCAGGGTGGGGGGGCCATCGTCTGCACCTCATCCGTGCAGGCCGTGTCGTGCCAGACCACCGTGGCGCTCTACGCCGCCAGCAAGGCCGCCACCCTGGCGCTGGTCAAGGGCCTGTCCAACGACCACGCGCCCGAGGGCATTCGCGTCAACGCCGTCCTGCCCGGCTCGGTGGATACGCCGCTGCTGCGCTTCGCCGCCGCCCACGCCACGCCCGACAACCCCCAGGCCTCGATCGACGCCTGGGGCAAGTTCCACCCCATCGGCCGCGTCATCAACGCCGCCGAGGTGGCCCAGTTGGTGTTATTCTTGTGCAGCGACAATGCGCGCGCCATCTCCGGCGCGTCCTATGTCATTGACGGCGGCATGTCCGCCCAGCTTCCGGTGTTCTTGAAATAGGGGTCACACAGCGAGGAGGAGGATGCGATGAGCGCCTATCGTGAACTGACCGACGCGCAAGTGCAGAGTTACTTAGACAACGGCTATCTGGTCGTCAAAGACTGCCTGGTGCAAGATATCGCCCAGCGCTGGATTGACAACGCTTATGTGCGCCTCGGTTACGACCCGCACAACGCGGCCACCTGGGCCAAAGATATCGTGTGGATGGACCACAACGAGCAGCGCCCGGTGGCCGAGCTGGCTCCGCGCGCCTGGAACGCCATCCTCGATGTGGTCGGCGGCGTCGAGCGGCTGGAGCAGCAGGTGCTGGAGAAGAACAAAGGCCACTTCAGCTCCATCAACTCCTTCAACTGGTCCGACGCCTTCATCGTCAACTTCAACCGCGGGGCCGACAAGCCCTGGCAGCCGCCCAGCGCCGCCTCGCCCGGCTGGCACAAAGACGGCTCTTACTTCCGCCACTTCCTCGACAGCCGCGAGCAGGCCCTGCTCACCATCGTCATCTGGTCCGATATGCGCCACCAGGGCGGGGCCACCTTCATCGCGCCCGACTCGGTCCGCATCATTGCGCGTCTGCTGGCCGATCACCCCGAGGGCATCCCCCCCGGCGAGTTCGACTACAAAGCCATCATTAGCCAGTGCCGCCGCTTTGAGGAAGTGACCGGCGAGTCCGGCGACTTCATGATCCTGCACCCCTTCATGCTGCATGCCTCGTCGCAAAACGTGCTGGGCGTGCCGCGCTTCATGAGCAACCCGCCCATCGTGCTCAAAGAACCCATGCAGCTCAATCGCGCCAACCCGGCCGACTTCTCGCTCCTCGAGCGCGCCACGCTGCACTATTTGGGCCTCGAACGACTAGACTTCCAGCCCACCCAGCCGCGCGAGGCCGCCCTGTGGACCGCCGAGACCCGCCCGGCCCAGGCTGCGAACGCCGACCAGGCTTACTGAGCGGCGGGTGGGGCGCGCGTGCCCTTGACCGGCCGCTGCGCATAGTCGGTTTGTCGGTCGCCACCGGGTGAGACTGCCGGCGCAAAAAGAGACCGGGCCGGCACGCTCAGCGTGCCGGCCCGGTCTCTTTTTCGCTTCGGTCGCTTCGGCCGATTTCAAGGGCGCCTGGTGCGATGAGTTGGTCGCCGGACGTTGCCGGCCCAGGGCGGGGGGCCGCTCCGGTCAATCTGCATTAGAACGATCACTCC
>JBBRZY010000648.1:0-3433 GCA_038252885.1 Anaerolineales bacterium
CCTGGCAAGCCGTCGATGCGCTGCTCGCGGAAAAGCGCTGGAAGGCGCACGAGCAGGCCGTCACGCAGCTGCAGCAGTTGCGCGACCTGGCTGATTACCAGAAGACGCGTGGGGCTTTCAATCGTCGCGTGAAAGCGCTGCGGGCGAAGCATCAGAGCAGGGCGGCGCTCATGAAGCGGTTTGATAAGGCCAAGCTCGTCTGAACCGCTTCGGGCGGTCTACAGGGCTTCAGCAGCACTAGGGTCTACGTTCAAGCCAAGCGAGACCGCCAAGGCCGCCGCCTTGTCTGGTTGCTTGAAGCGCCGCCGCAGTCCGGCGACACTCAGTTTCTTCGCGCGGGCGAGTTGCAGCAGGCCGGCCAGGGGCCCGCTCCCGATGTGTTCGGTGTAGGCTTTGGCTTGCTCGTTGGCAGTTAGCGCGTCAAAGTTGAGTTCGGACCGCAGCTCCGCTAACATACGGGCGTGCCGCGCGACCACGTAAGCATTGATTGCTTCCAGGATCAACTCGGCGTTGCGATCCCATTCGGCGGGCTGGGTGTTGGCGTGGGTTCGCCGGAATTGGGCTCGCACCTGTTCCCAGTAGTTGGCCCGGCTGGGCACCGATACGAACTGGAAGTTGGGTAGCAGTAGCCCGGTGAGGCGCCCGCCGGTGCAGCAGCCGGTGTCCAGACCGTACACGCGATCCTGGTAGACCAGCGGCTGGCCGGTGCGGAGATAGTCGTGGTGGCCCACGATCAAGGGCTGCGCGCCGTCATACAGCTCATACCAGGGCTTGGCAAAACTTTCCCTCAGGTAGGCGTCGCCGCTCAGGGTGCCCACAATGACCACCGGCCGCTGCTCGGTCACCGGCACGCCCGGTTCGAAGAAACCGTGGACCAGCGTCGCGTCCGGCAGCTCCCGCCAATGCGGCAGTCCGCGCATGTAATCCACCGCGGCGCTGTAGGCGTTGCCCAGTTGATCGCGCGTGATGATCTGCGACAGGGCCGGCTGGAGCTCGCCGGCCAACGACCGGACGTGCTTCCGTTCGTGATTGCCCATCAAGCTGTGAGCGTTCGGTTGGCGGCGGAAGAAGTCGAGCACCTGGGGTGACTCGGGGCCCCGGTCCACGATGTCACCGAGGGCAATGATTTCGTCGTCTGGTGACAGGCCCGCCTGGTCCAGTAGGTCACACAACTCAGCGTAACAGCCGTGGATATCCCCCACAATCAATTGCTTCATGCACAGGTTCCTTGTACTTCAGGCCCACGCCGCCAAGTCATTGTCAACCCGCTTCAGATCCAGGTGTGCCAGGGCCATGCGCGGTGTCGGCCCTGGCACGGACGCGGGCCGCTTCCGCATTCCATGCCTCGGGTTCGAGGCGAATCTGCGGAATGCCTTTGCGCGTCAACCGCTCGCCGGCCAGCGTCTCTGGTTTGGTGGATGACCCCTGCCGATCCGGCCGGCGAACAGCGCCCGTCTGAGGCTGGTGGCCGCATTGATTTTGCCAAGCAAGCCGTACATGCGGTTGACCGCCGTGCGCGCCGGTCGACTCAGTCCAGGCGGTGTTCGCCGATGGTGGTCTGCAGCGTCTGGCCGCCCACTTCCAGGTACACCTGCCGCTCGGTGACGGTGAGGGCGCAGGCCAGCCGGCGTTCGAGGCGGGCGGCGAACGCGCTGATGAACCGCCACTCCAGGGTGTACAGCGGGATCTGGGCAGCCTGGTGGATCGGCGCGCGGCCCAGATTGTGTTTGAGAACGTCGATGTCCTTGTGGGTGTAGACGACCACTCGCTCGGCGAGTTTGCTGGCGCGGTGCAGGCGCTCGGCTGTCGGCGCGCCGACCTCGATCCAGACGGTGAGCCGGCCGGTCGGGTCATGCACCCACACGGCCGGCTGGTCGGCGTCGGCCAAGCCCTTAGAGAAGGTGATCCCGGCCTGGTATTCGAGGCAATAGGCCAAGACGCGCGTCAGCAGGTACTCGACCGCCTCGCTGGGGTGCTGGGCCACGCGCAGCTCGAGCGTCTCGTACACGCTGCGGTCCAGGTCGGACAACCGGATGGTGAAGTTGTAGATTGTGGCGCCGAGGGCCATGCGGGTGGTTACCTGTCTGGGAGTGCACGCCTGAGGCTGACGTGTCAGGCTGGTTGGTTGAACCTGGCGTGGGCCATGGCCGATCTGGTCGCGCGCCGCGTCGGGCAGCCGATGCCGCTCAGCCGCCGGGCGCCCGCGTGGCGGCGACCTGGGCTTGGAGCAGGGTGGTCACCATCTGCCTGTGCTGGTGGCCCTTTTCATCCGGATGTTCTTTGGGCCACAACCGGCCGTTCTTATCAATCGAAACACGCCGGTAGTAAGCCTACTGCGCGAGTTGGCTCAACCAAAGCGTTGGTCTTCCAGCGGATCGTAGATTCCGGTGTAGGTGGAGAGTGTATCACGGCCACCGCGCGCCTCAAATTCGGACGGATGAATGGAGTAGCCAGCACAGGCCAGGCTGAGCGGAATTGCCAACCGCCAAGGAGGCCTGAATTCCTAGTTGAGTATTACGACCGGCAGCGCGATAATCTAAATGGTCTAGCCAGATGGGAGGCGAACATGACAGCCTGGCCACTACAAGATGCGCAAAACAAGCTTTCGGAACTGATTGACCGGGCCCAGACAGAGGGTCCGCAGGTGATCACCCGCCATGGCGTCCAGGTGGCGGTGGTGATGCCCTACACGGACTATCAGAAGCTCACCGCACCGCGGCAGCGGCTGGGCGACTTTTTGTTGGCCTCTCCCTTGCGGAAGAGCGATCTGGTAATTGATCGGGACCAGCGGACTGGTCTGCGCACGATTGATCGATGACGCCTTTAATCCGCCGCCTTTTCGCCCTGGGCTGGCCCAGGCGGTGGCCGGCTGACACGTTGAACGACCGGGTCTGTGCCCGTTTCGGCAGGGCTGACCAATCGTAACCGATTGCCCCTGATGGGCCTCCTTGATCCTGCTCGAAGGGGACCTTCGGCACGCTTGGCCCCTCTCCGGAAGCACGTATTATTCTAGGAGACGTTGGACCAGGAAATGGCACAGAGGATTATTCGGAATGGATTACAAAGAGATCATCACCATTGAACCAGGCAAGCGGGGCGGCAAGCCGACGATTCGCGGTATGCGCATCACGGTGTATGACGTCTTGGAGTACCTTGGCGCCGGCATGCGCGAGGAGCAAATCCTGGCCGATTTCCCGTGCCTCACCAAGGATGATATTCTCGCCTGCCTCAAGTTTGCTGCCAGGCGTGAGCGTACCATGATAGTCGTGCAGCCGTGACGGCGCTGCTATTCGATCAGAATCTGGCGCCCCAGCCGGTGGGCCGGCTGACGGAAGCGTTCCCCCTTGTATCTGCGCACAAAATGGTATTCCGTCGAACACCGAATAACAGGTGATCGGGGCCCATTTTGACCATGTCCGATGGTGATGGGGTC
>JBBRZY010000649.1:0-3431 GCA_038252885.1 Anaerolineales bacterium
CGTCGAGAACGCCAGCGACAGCAGCCGCATCAGGTGCACCGCGCGGGCCTGCCCCGCATACGGCCAGCGTTCGTCCGGCCCGTTGTGCAGGTAGACCGCTTTGTTGTCGGGGTAATCGTCGTCGCGCCGGAAGCCGAAGTGCGGGTTGGCCGTCACCTGAATGGCGTCGGGCGAGCCGCTGATCGCCACGCCGCGCGTCAGCAGCGCCGCCAGCCAAAAATACAGCGGCGGGTGGTGGGCGCGCGGCGCGTCGAAGTTGCTGGTCTGCACCGGCAGCCCGCCATAGGCTTGCACGTAGCGCACGAACAGATAATGCCCGGCCTCGTCGGGCGACTCGAACAGCGGCGTGTTCAGCCCATAGGCCAGGCCCAGCAGCAGGTGGGCGGCCAGCAGCAGCGCCAACACCGCCGCCCGTCCGCGTTTTTCGAGTATCATCCGGCTGTCAATCCCACTCGCTTGCGTTCAGGAAGGTCCGTCATGCAACTTCACCGCCACCAACTGCGCGCCGATAATCCGGCCATCACCCTGGACAGCTACGTGCTCCACAACTCGCCGGAGTATCAAGTGGATCAGCGCCGCCCGGCCGTCATCGTCTGCCCCGGCGGCGGCTACACCGGCCTGTCGGACCGTGAGGCCGAGCCGATTGCCCTGCGCTTTCTGGCCCACGGCTATCACGTCTTCGTGCTGCGCTACTCCGTGCGCACCGCTTTCCCCGCGCCGATTCTCGACCTGGCTCAGGCCGTGCTCACCATCCGCGCCCACGCCGCCGAGTGGCGCGTGGACCCCGCCCAGCTTGCGGTGTGCGGCTTCTCGGCCGGCGGGCACCTCGCCGCGGCGCTGGGCGTGTTCTGGGACAAGCCCCTCATCTATGAGGCGCTCAAGGTTTTGCCCGAACAGATTAAGCCCAACGCGTTGCTATTATGCTACGGCTTGCTCGATCTGCGGCTGATCGTCGCCAATCCCGCCGGCGTGGACGAAGCCGGCCAGCCCGTGACCAGCCGCCAGCGGATGTTCCGCGGCCTGTTCAACGACTATAACCCCAGTCAGGCCCAGCTCGACGCCTACAGCACCGACTTGCAGGTCTCGCCCGCCACGCCGCCCACGTTTCTTTGGCACACCGCCGACGACCCGGTGGTGCCGGCGCTCAACGCGCTGCGTTTTGCCACCGCCTGCGCCCACCACGGTGTGCCCTATGAGCTGCATGTCTATAGCCACGGCCCGCACGGCCTGGCGCTGGCCGACGCCGTCACGTTGATCCCTGGCCAACCGCTCGACCCGCACGCCGCCACCTGGATTCCGCTGGCGCTCGAATGGCTGGCGGCGACTTTTAGCTAACCGCCACCTTCAGCGAAAGCCCGCATGGCTACCCCCCTCCGTCCGCCGGTCCGTGAGCGCGCCCTGGCCTTGGCCATCGCCACCCTGCAAGCGGTGGATTTCGTGCTGCACGCCGCCACCAATCAGCTTGAGCCCATTCGCGTCACGGCCAACCTGATCGTGCTGCTGTGGTTGGCGCTCATTGCCGCCGGCCGCCTGACCGCGCTGCGCCGGCCGGCCGCTGTCACGGCGATCGGCGCGTATGTGATCCTCAATGGCCTGTTCCTCGCGCAGGCTGGGCTGACCAATCCCGCCCAAGGCGGCGCGCTGCGGGTCACGCTCTTGGTGCTGGTGGTCTTGACCACTGGCCTCGCCCTCTGGCTGGCGGCCTGGCCGGCCCGCGAGCGGTAGCCGCCTCGCGCACGCCTTTGACAATCAAACTTGACGCGTCACGCCCTCTGGCGTTGACCGCTGCCTCAATCAGCCATCAAAAAGCACAAATCAGAAATAGCATTTAGCGTTGGTCATTTTCGCCAACTTCCGCTAAACTTTGCTTGATGTTGGAACAAACTTTCTATGCCGCCGCACCTCATGCCTGACGCCGCCGCCGCGCTGCGCGCCTTCTCGCCGGCCGTGCGCGGTTGGTTCGCGGCCACCTTCGGCACGCCCACGCCGCCGCAGGCCGAAGGCTGGCCTGTCATCCAACGCGGCGAGCACACGCTCATACTCGCGCCCACCGGCTCGGGCAAGACCCTCACCGCCTTCTTGTGGGGGCTAGACTATCTGTACCGCGAGTTGAGTGCGGCCGAGGGCGATCTGGCCCCCGGTGTGCGCCTGCTCTACATCTCACCCCTCAAGGCGCTCAACAACGACATCGAGCGCAACCTGCACGCGCCGCTGGAGGGCATCCGCGCCACCGCCGCACGGCTGGGCCAGAAGCTGCCTGAGTTGCGCGTGGCCGTGCGCACCGGCGACACCCCCGCCTCGGCGCGCGCGCAGATGCTCAAGCACCCGCCGCACATCCTCATCACCACGCCCGAGTCGCTCTACCTCATCCTCACCAGCAGCCGCGCGCGTGAGATGTTCCGCACCGTGCGCAGCGTCATCGTGGACGAGATTCACACCCTGATCGGCAACAAGCGCGGCGCGCACCTGGCCCTTAGCCTCGAGCGGCTAGAGCACCTGACCGAGCGCCACGTGCAGCGGCTGGGCCTCTCGGCCACCGTGCGCCCGCTGGAGGAGGCGGCGCGCTACCTGGGTGGGCATGCGCCGCCTAAGCCGGACGGTTTACCCGGTGCGCCGCGCCCCGTCACCATCGTCAACGCGCACTATCGCAAGGCGCTCGACCTGCAAGTCGTCACCGTGGTCGAAGACTTCCGCGACCTGCCCGCCAACACCATCTGGCCGGTCGTCGTCCCGCGCGTGCTTGAAGACATCCGCCGCCACCACACCACGCTGATCTTCACCAACAACCGCCGCCTGGCCGAGCGCACCGCCGACCGCCTCAACGCGCAATTGGCCGGCGAGCAGGCCGAGGACCACCCGCCCGGCAGCAGCGAGATCCTCGCGCCCGGCGGCCTGGCGCGCGACACCGGCATGTTCGCCATCGGCGCCGAGGGGCCGTTCCGCGCCCATCATGGCAGCATGTCCAAAGAGTCGCGCCGCAGCATGGAAGAGGACCTCAAGGCCGGCAAGCTGCCCGCGCTGGTGGGCACCAGTTCGCTTGAGCTCGGCATTGACATCGGCTCGGTCGATTTGGTGGTGCAGCTCCAGTCGCCCAAGAGCGTGGCGCAGGGCTTGCAGCGCGTGGGCCGCTCCGGCCACCTGGTCGGGCAGACCAGCGTCGGCCGCATCTACGCCACCTTCCGCGAAGACCTGGTCGAGGCCGCCGCCATCGCGCGCGGCATGTTGGACGGTGACGTTGAGCCCATCGCCGCGCCCGCCAACCCGCTGGATGTGCTGGCCCAGCAGATCGTGGCCATGGTGGCGGTCGAAGACTGGCGCGCCGCCGACCTGTACGCGCGTGTGCGCCAGGCCTACTCCTATCGCGCTCTGCCGCTGGCCGCCTTTCACGCCGTGCTCGGCATGCTCACCGGCGAGTTGTATTTCGACCTACC
>JBBRZY010000650.1:0-3423 GCA_038252885.1 Anaerolineales bacterium
AGGTGCGCAGCGGGAAGGGCGTCAGGTCGACGCCGCCCAGGTTGACGCTGTCAGAGTCGGCCAGCTCCTTGAGCTTGGCGCCGATGTCGGCGCTGACCGGGCGTTGGAGCAGCACATAGCGGGCATCGCTGTCAATGGCGTCATTGATCTCCCCGGGCGACAGGTCGAGCAGGTCAGAGAGCGTGTTGACTACGTCTTCGCGGTCGACAATGTAGGGCGGCGAGATGCCCAACTCGTACTGCACATCGTTGGTCGCCATCAGTTCGCCGGTGCGGTCGTAGATGTGGCCGCGGGCCGGCTCGAAGTCGCGCGGCAGAGTCGAAATCTCATCTGACAGGGCGCGGAAGTAGGTGACGTTCTGGCTGCCGAAGTCGACGCGCAGCAATTGCACGATGACCAGCCCGGTGACGGCGGCAAACGCAATCAGCACTAAGCGCAGGCGGACGAAGACTGTTTCGAGCATGGCCTATTTCCCCGTCCGCGGCCCACCCAGGACTAGCCCTTGCAGCATGCGGGCCAGCCAATCGACCACCTGTGACAGAGCGGTGGGGGCGGGGGTGGGGGGGGCGGCGGCGCGCGGCGGCGCGGAGGTCTGCGCCGTCCAGGGATACTCGGCCACCTTCAGGTAATCAATCTGCTCAGGCTGGGCGGCCACGTAGCCCAAGGCCTGCGCGCGGGCGGCCAGCCGGGTGACCGAGCGCAGCGCGGCCAACTCGGCCAGCAGTTCGCCATTGGCCTGCACCAGTTGGGTCTTCTTCAATTCTAGGGTCTGCAGGTCGCGGCCGGCGGTGGCGGCGCGCGAGGCGACCGTCAGGTAAAAGCCGCCGATGATGGCAATGACCAGGAGCGAGATGGAGACAACGGCCACCGCATGCGTTTGGGTACGCCAGGGGGCTTCGCGAAAAGCGCGCAGGAGGGGGGCCGTGGGATTGGTGCGCATGGTGTCTATCATCGTTGCAGTCTCCGCCGGGTTAGCTCAGGTACCAATACAAGGGCTTCACCTGCAAGGTCTATACCAGACGGAAATCAGCCAGTCAGCTACAGTTTCTCGACTATTCTCAACTTCGCGCTGCGGGCCCGAGGGTTGGCCGTCAATTCCTCGGCGCTCGCGGTCAGCGGCTTGCGGGTCACCAGGGCCACTCCCGGCTCAAACGGGGCCGGGTAGGGGTCCGTGGGGTCGGCTTCGTCGCCGCGCGCCTGCTGTCGAAAGAAATCTTTGACGATCCGATCCTCCAGCGAGTGAAAAGCGATCACGGCCAACCGCCCCCCCGGCCGCAGCAGCCCCAGGGCCACCGGCAGCACCGCCGCCACCGCGTCTAGCTCGCCGTTGACGGCGATGCGCAGCGCCTGAAAAGTGCGCGTGGCCGGGTGAATGCGCTCCCCCCGTTCGGCCCGGCCCCCCCGCAGCGCGCCAGCCACCACCTGGGCCAGCGCCCGGGTGCTGTGCAGCGGGCGGGCGGCCCCAATAGCGCGGGCAATCTGGCGGCTGTGCGGTTCCTCGCCGTAGCGATATATAATGTCGGCGAGTTCGTCCAGCGGCCAGTCATTGACGATTTCATCGGCGCTGGGTGCGGCCGCCGGATCAAAGCGCATGTCGAGCGGCCCGTCGGTCTGAAAAGCAAACCCGCGCGCCGGGTCGCCCAGTTGCATGGACGACAGGCCCAGGTCGAGCAAGATGCCGTCGCAGCCAGCGGCTGGCGCGAAACCAGCAGCGAATTCGGCCATCTGGGTGTAAGACGCCTGCTCTAACCGGGCCCGCTCCCCGAACGGCCGCAGCCGCTCGCGGGCTACTTCCAGCGCCGCTGGGTCGCGGTCGAGGCCCAGCAGCCGGCCATCGGGGGCCGCCGCAGCCAAGAGGCCGGCCGCATGGCCGCCCGCGCCCACGGTGCCGTCAATAAACGCGCCGCCGGGGCTGGCTGTAGACCGGCGATCACCAGCTGGTAAAGAACGGGTACGTGCCGGCCTACCCCGGCGCCGTCTGCCATGCCGCCTGGCTATTCAGGCCCAGGCGCCAGGTTCAGGGTCGAGAAGCGCTGGGCGTTGATCTCCGGGTCGTTCAGCCCGTTGAGCTGAGCGGCCCACCCTTCGCGGCTCCAGATTTCGATGTGCTGGCCGACGCCGACGATGACGCACTCGGTTTCGATGCCGGCGTAGTCCCGCAGGTAGGGCGCCACCAGGATGCGGCCCTGGCGGTCGGGCACGGCCTCGCTGGCCCCAGAGAAGGTGAGCCGCAGCAGTGCGCGGTGCTCGGGATTGGTGGGCGACAGGTTCTCGGCCCGGGTGGTGACGCGCTTGAAGGCGTCGGCCGAGTAGAGAATCAGGTACTTGTCGTAGCCGCGCGTGATGACAGCGCCATAGGCCAACTCCTCGCGGAACTTCGCGGGGATGGTCAATCGCCCTTTGTCATCAATTGCATGGGTGAACTCTCCCATGAACATGCGTTCTACAATCCCTTTAAGTTAGGAACGCCGGGCCACAAATTGGCTCCGGCGCTCCACTGTCCCCCACTTTTCCCCAACCACGCCCACAGTATAGACCACTTCCCCCACTATGCGCAATAGGAGTGCGTAATTTTTAAGGTGTTTTGCCCCACTGGAGGGTACATCTTGGTGGTCGAGGTACAGGCGCGCCCCACTGGCCCCCACTGGGGGGCCACAGGTGGCAGTTTTGGACTCAACCTGTCCATATATGGCACTCGGCTGCTTGCATAATTTGACATAACCGTCAATTCTAACCGTGGGACAACAAAAACAGCGGGCGAGCGCCTTTTTGAGGCACTCGCCCGCTGTTTGTTTTTCGTTGCCCCCTGCCCCCGCAAGGCGCGTCGGAAGGCGCTACTTAGGGTCGGGACAGTCCAGCAATTAGGGGAACGCGCTAAGGCGCGCGCCAGCCACTGGCCGTAAACACGAACTGGCGCGCCGAGGCCGCGGTGCGGGCGCAGGTTTGGCGGCGGCAGGCGCGGTTGGCGGCGCGCTTTTCCCGTCTGCGGGGCAGTGCTATACTCGCGGCTGTACGGCAGATAAAGGGTGATGGTGGCGATGGAGGCGATGGAGGGTACAGCGCATGGATGAATTCTGGACCTGGTTCACGATTATCATGGGCGGCGGCAGCGTGCTGATCGCCATCGGCTCGGCGGTGGTGGCGCTGATTTGCACCATTGTGCCTTTGGGCCTCATCGGCTGGTTTATCTACGCCCAATTCAAGAAACGCAGCGCGGCGATCGCCTCGGCCCAGACATGGCGGATGGTGACCGGCCGCGTGATCCAATCGCGGGTGGAGGTGCACGGCGGCGACACGACCACTGTGGAGCCTGCCATCACCTACGCCTACGACGTTAACGGCCAGACCTATCAGAGCAGCCAGTTTCGCGCCGGCGACTCGGTGATGCGCGTGACGTCGGGGAATGCTTACCAGACGGTGGAC
>JBBRZY010000651.1:0-3417 GCA_038252885.1 Anaerolineales bacterium
CTTCCAGCGGCGCATCTGGCCCAAGAGTTGCAACGTCTTTCCGCACCAGCCGGGCGATCGTGTCGTCTGGGCTGCGCGTCGGCCCCAAAACCAGGTGATTGAGCAGGTCGACCTCGTTCACCAGGCCCAAGAACGCGCCATCGCTGGACAGCACCGGCATTTGGGAGATATCATGATCTTTCAGCATGTGCACCACCGCGCTCACCCGGTCGTCCGGGCTGGCGGCAAACAGCTCCGGCAGCTCCTTCATGGCCAGCACGTCAGCGGCCGTGGCGCCGGCCCAGGCCGACTCCAGGAAGCCGTTTTCGCGCATCCAGTCGTCGTCGAATACCTTGCTCAGATAGCGCGAGCCGGAGTCCGGCAGAATGACCACCACCAGCCGGTCGGGGCCCAGGTTGCGGCAATAGCGCAGGGCCGCCGCCACCGCCGTGCCGGAAGAACCGCCGCAGAAGATGCCTTCCTCGCGCGTCAACCGGCGCGTAATCAGAAAGCTCTCTTTGTCGCCCACTTGCAGCACCTCATCCACCACGCTCAGGTCGAGCGCGGTCGGCAGGAAGTCCTCGCCGATGCCCTCGGTCTTGTAGGTCTTGGGGTGCGGCTCGTCCGGCACATGCCCCAGCTTGTGCGTCTCGTACAGCAGCGACCCAATCGGGTCGACGCCCACGATGCGAATTTTGGGGTTCTGTTCCTTCAAGAAGCGCCCGGTGCCGGTGATCGTGCCGCCCGTGCCCATGCCGATGATCACATCCGTCACCAGCCCGGCCGTTTGCTGCCAGATTTCCGGCCCGGTGGTCTGGTAATGGCTGCGCGGGTTCTCCGGGTTGTGGTACTGGTTCGCCAGGATGCTGTTCGGGGTCTCCTCGACAATCCGGTCGGCCACTTTATAATAGCTGCGCGGGTCGTCGGGCGTGACGGCCGTGGGGGTGATGACCACCCTCGACCCGTAGGCGCGCAGCAGGCGGATTTTCTCGCCGCTCATCTTGTCGGGCATCACAAACACCGACTTGTAGCCTTTGATGGCGCACACAATCGCCAGCCCCAAGCCGGTATTGCCCGAGGTCGCTTCCACCACCGTGCCGCCGGGCTTCAGCCGCCCCTCGCGCTCGGCCGCCTCGATGATGTTCAGCGCAATCCGGTCTTTGACCGACCCGCCCGGATTGAAGAACTCCACCTTGGCCGCCAGGGTGCACTGCAGCCCGCGCGCCACGCGATTCAGCCGCACCAGTGGAGTCTGGCCAATCGTGCCCAGAATGTTGTCGTGAATGTTGGGAATAGTCGGTTTGGTCGGTGGGTGAGCCATGCACACTCCCTGGTTGGGCGCGGGCAGATGTGAAGCTAACCCCATTATAGACGATGCTCAAGCAACGCAGAAAGGACCTCTACACCGTATGAAAAAGTTACTCATTGTGCTCTTGATCGTAGGGCTGCTCGTCCCGTTTGCCGCGCCGGTCTACGCCGACTCGGTCTACGTGGTGCAGCGGGGCGATACGCTCTTTTCCATCGCCCTGAATTTCGGCGTCACCGTTCAGGCCATCCTCAACGCCAACGGTCTGACCAACCCGAACCTGATCTTCACCGGCCAACGCCTGACAATTCCCACTGGGGGCGGTAGCCCAGACGGCGGCAATCCACCGCCCGCACCCGGCGGCAGTTCGTCTACCTACGTCGTGCAGCCCGGCGACTACATCTCGCTCATCGCCCGGCGCTTCGGCGTCACCACGGCCGCCCTGCTGGCCGCCAACAACCTCAACAACCCGAACGTGATCTACGCCGGACAGGTGCTGGTCATTCCGGTCGGCGGCGGCAGCAGCGCCACGCCTGTGCCCACCACTCCCCCGGCCGGCACGCCCGTCCCGCCGCCGACCAGCGGCGGCAAGTACACCGTCCAGCGCGGCGATACGCTCAACGCCATCGCCCGGCGCTTCGGCGTCACCGTCCAGGCCATCATGTCGGCCAGCGGCATCAGCAACCCCAACCTGATCTTCGTCGGCCAGGTGCTCACCATCCCCGGCGCGGGCGGCACTGGGCCGACCGCGACCCCCGTGGTGCCTCCGGCGCCGCCGCCCTCCGGCGCCAGTTGGGAGCTGGGCGGTCAGGTCAGCGACTTCTCCAAACCCGACAAGATGAAGTACGCCGGCATGTACTGGGTCAAGATCCAGGTTAAGTGGAGCCCCGGTGCGACGGCCAGCGACAGCCAGATCGTGAGCGCCCATAACCAGGGTTTCAAGGTGCTGCTCAGCGTCCTCGGCGCGCCCGCCGACATCTCCGGCGGCGCAAACTTCGACAACTACGCCGCCTACGTGGGCGAGCTGGCCCGCCTGGGCGCGGATGCCATCGAGGTCTGGAATGAGATGAACATCGACCGCGAGTGGCCCGCCGGGCAGATCAACCCGGTGACGTACACCGATCTGCTCAAGCGCTCGTACCAGGCCATCAAGGCCAAGAACGCCAACACCCTCGTCATCTCTGGCGCGCTCGCGCCGACCGGGGCCGAGGGCGCGTTTGGCCTCGACCACGTGTGGAACGACAGCCGCTACATCGCCGGGTTGGCCTCGGCTGGGGCCGCCGCCTACATGGACTGCATCGGCATCCACTACAATGAGGGCATCATCAGCCCGACCGCCACCAGCGGCGACCCGCGCGATAACTACTTCACGCGCTACTACGCCGGCATGGTGAACACCTACTACAACGCCTTTGGCGGGGCCAAGAAGCTGTGCTTCACCGAGCTTGGCTACCTCTCGCCCGAAGGCTACGGCCCGCTGCCCGGCAACTTTGGCTGGGCCGGCGACACCTCCGCCGCCGAGCAAGCCCAGTGGTTGGGCGAGGCCGCCAACCTGGCCAAGAACAGCGGCAAGGTGCGTCTGATGATCGTCTTCAACGTGGACTTCACGCTCTACGGCGACGATCCCCAGGGCGGCTACGCTATCATCCGCCCCGGCGGCGCGTGCCCCGCCTGCGACAGCCTCCGCGCCGTCACCGGCGGCCGGTAAGCCGCACGCACTAAAAACCGGGCCGAGGCAACGCCTCGGCCCGGTTTTGATTCGCTTGGCTGCCACCTGATATTGGCGCGCGCTGCTCTCGTCTTACCTTTTTCTCTTTCTCTTTCTTTTTTCTCTCCTTCCTCTACAATTGGCCCATGTTCACGCTCATCAAGAACGTCGCCGTCCTCACCCTCGACCCAGCCGGCACCATTCACACCAGCACCAACCTCGTCCTCGCCGGCGACCTGATCCAGTCCATCGGCGACGTGCCGCCCGGCCTCGCGCCGGACACCATCATTGACGGCTACAACCACCTGGCCGTCCCCGGCTTCTTCAACGCCCACTGCCACAGCCCCATGACCTTCGAGCGCGGCTGGGCCGAAGACCTGCCGCTCGACCGCTGGTTCAACGAGCGCATCTGGGTGGCCGAGTC
>JBBRZY010000652.1:0-3412 GCA_038252885.1 Anaerolineales bacterium
ACCGGCTCACGGTGTCCGAGGTGCAGCGGCGCTGGACTGATGGCCACCAGGCCTACGTCGGTTATCTCGACGGGCAGCCGGTGACCTACGGCTGGGTCGCGACCCGCCGCGCTGCGATTGGCGAGCTAGCCCTAGACTTCGCGCTGCCGCCGAGTGACCGTTACCTGTGGGATTTTGCGACGCTGCCCGTTTGGCAAGGGCGTGGCTTGTATCCCCGCCTCTTGCAGGCCATTGTGGCTGCTGCTCCCGCTGACGTTCAACGCCTGTGGATTATCCACGCACCAGAGAACTTGCCGTCGGGGGCGGGCATGCACAAAGCCGGTTTTGAGCCGGTGGGTCAACTGTCGTTTCGGGCGGCGGGTGGCGTGGCGCTGGCGCCGCTGGGGGCCGAAGAACGGGCCCAAGCGGGAGCGGAACTGCTCGGCGTGCCGCTCATTGACACGGTCCTGGCCCCGTGTTGGACGTGTAGCGCCGCCGCCGAAGCACAGAGCGCTGAAACGGCGGCGGAGAAGTGCTGGCCCCCGGTGCGCCCCACCGAGCGCCAGTGCACCTGCGCCAGCCCAGTGCGGCTGTCGGGGCTGTAGGCATAGTCCCCACTAACCGCGCACCCCCGATCGGCTTTGACGATCGGAAACCGGGCGCTGGACTGGGACTGTGCCGCCGAGGCTTTGCCCAGGTGCTTGATAATCACGCGGCCAGGCCCGGGGTCACCCACGGGCGCGCGTACGTGCCGTGCCAGAAGCGCTCTAGGCTGCGCCAGCGCTTTCCACAAAGCCTCGAGCAGCTTGCGCTCCGACACACCCAACGGCGTTCGCCCGCTAGTCGCCCTGCTCCGCCCGCCTACCACTACCATGCGGGCCGCTGGTCGGATGTGACGCCATTTCAGAGCGGAGATGAGCTGTGCCTCGGTTTCGCGGGCGATCGTTATGCTGTCAGCAGTGCTCAGCACTTGTCAGGCGTGTTGACCAGGCCATACTCCAGCGTTACTCCAACGTCTCGGGTGGCCGTTTGGGGTGATTAAATGGGTCCAGCCAATTGTCTGGCTGCACCGTTGGATTTATCGCGCCACCCGGCTCAATTCTTCCGCGGATGACATAGTCCCTGCGTTCGGCGTCTTGATCTCCAGCAGGGGCGGGTAGCCCGCCCCGCGCCGCAGTTCGTCCACAGCACCAAACCCAGCGTGTCCACTACCAAGTGCCGCTTGCGACCAGTGACTTTCTGGCCGGCCTCATACCCGCGTTCATCGCCGCCTTCGGCGGTTTTGACCGATTGACGGTCCATGATCGTCGCGCTCGGCTGCGCCGCACGCCGCGCTTGGGATGGCGCTTCACGGCGGCCTCGACCGCCGTCAGTTCGGTGTCCGCCATCACCTGGGGCCGATCCTTAACGAGCGACGCCACGCCGTTGACGCTCTCCTCGATATCAAAGGGCTGGCTTCTGGAGTTGGCGCCCGCGCTGTGCGGGCCTTTCGAGCCAAATTGTTTAACCTTAGGGCGCTGCAAGTCACGGAAGCCCGGGTGGCCCGAGCGGGCAGGTCAGCCCTGCGCCGCCTCAGGGCGCCTCCTCACCGAACAGGTCGGCCATCAACGTTTGGAGACGGCGCTCCAGCATCGAATACGAGTAGTGCCGGCACCCCAAGCGGTAGTTCACCTCGGCCATCTCGCCGGCCAAACCGGGCGTAGTCAAAATCTGCCGCGTCCGTTGAATTGTCTCCTCCGCGATATAGCCGTCGAACTCAATCACCTGGAACCCCTTGGGTTTGATGTCCACCTCGAAAATCGAGTAATTGTTTAGCACAATGGGCCGCCGGTAATAAACGGTTTCCAAGAAGGCATTGCCGAAGCCCTCCAGGTTCGAGGGGTACGTCACCAAGTCGGCATACGGGTAGACGTCATGCAGCGCGTAGATCTTGCGGCCGTCGGCGGTGAGGCCGCGCTGGTCATCAATCAGGCCGGCGACAAAGCTAACGGGCACCTCCAGCAGGGCGGCAAAGCTGCGCACGTGCCGCTCATACCCATTGCCCTCGTCACCCGAGGCATGCGAGATGACCA
This sequence comes from Anaerolineales bacterium, assembly GCA_038252885.1. Classification (GTDB taxonomy): domain Bacteria; phylum Chloroflexota; class Anaerolineae; order Anaerolineales; family UBA6663; genus JADZEK01. Next base: position 2,052 of record JBBRZY010000652.1, read on the forward strand.
GGTGCGCCTTCAATTCCAGGCGCTTCACCAGCTCAATCGCATGCTCGATGCCTTTGCGCTGCACGATCCGGGTCGGCTGCAGCAAGAAATACTCGTCCGGCGCCAGCCCCAGTTCAGCGCGGATGTTTTGAGCGTACGTGTCGGGCGGTGGCGGGGGATTATCAAAGTCCATTACGTTCGGGACGACGAAGGCGGAAACCGCCACGCGCCGGCTCAACTCGGCGGCGGCGACCGAGTTGATAACCACATGCCGGATGGTGGGCAACGCGGGCGGAAACGCCAACCGCAGGAGGTCGTCCACACAGTTCACCATGAAGCGCTGGCGCTCCCAGGCAAAATCATGGTGGTGGGCGATGACCGGCAATCCGGTTTCGGCGATAAATTCCGTCAGCGCCACGCCCAGGGGCAGATTCATGGGGATGGCCAGCGCATTCTCAACGATCAACAGTTCCAGTTCAAAATCGCGGACGAACGCGTAGAGCTGCGTTTCCAGGTACAGGGCGAGTTCGCGGATGCGGTCCGACAGGCGTGGGGGACGCACCCGGTAATGGGTGGGCTTGTGGATGCCCGCCAGTTGCGGGTTGGAGAACGTCTCCAAGTCGGGGGCGGCCAGGTCATTATCGAAGGCGGCATTGCCGATGGCCGCAATCGCGGGGTGAGAAAAGTGCGCTTCGGGCACCACCCGGCTGCGCGCGCTCGGCCGGTCACACTCGCCGGCGAAGTAAAAGCAGGTATGGCCCTGCCGTTCCAGGACGGTCGCCCATTTCTCGGTTTCCAGCGAGACGCCATCGGTGCCGGCAATGCGGGTGGAAATGAAGCCAACTCGGCGGACGGGCAAGCGCGTCGGTACTGACATAGGACCTCTCCAGCGCAGTTGCTCTGATCGCCCCGGTTCAGGCGACCAAGCCCTAAGTACCGCTCACGCCGCGGCCGTCCCAGCGTTGACGCGCCGGTTGGCCAGAGTGGGCGGTCGTTCGGCCAGATAGCAGCCCAACGATTGTAGCACGCGCACGGCCAGGAAAGACCCGGCCCGCATACACCAGGCCATCGCAGCTATGTTCCGGCAATCGAAAAAAGCGCCAGGTTTCTAGGGTAGGGCCGACACCCAATTGGCGGCCATAAGCAGAACGCTTAAAAACACGGCGCTGCCCCATTAGACGCGCTTGCCCGGCTCCGTGGGGTGTATTTCAGTTTGGGGGCCAAGACCTAAGGACCGTGGGGCTTCGCAGTCACCCGCGCTCGTCATGGGGTCGCCACCCTCCGCGCGCTCGCCCGCGCGCCCCCCCCGGCCCGGCCTGCAGGGCAATTGCATCTAATTTGCGCGCGTTGACCGACCAACCCCTTTTACCTGTCATTTCGAA
>JBBRZY010000653.1:0-3411 GCA_038252885.1 Anaerolineales bacterium
GCCGGGAAGTAGCGCACGATGCCGTCGAGGATGGGGTTGATGCCGGTATCGGTCAGGGCCGAGGCCACAAACACCGGCACAAAGGTGCCGGCCAGCACGGCCTTGTGAAAGCCGCGGATGACTTCCTCGGCCGTCAGTTCTTCGCCGCCCAGGTACTTTTCGAGCAGGGCGTCTTCGCCCTCGGCGGCGGCTTCCACCAGGTTCACCCGCGCGGCGGCGGCGGCCTCGGCATACTCGGCCGGGATGTCGACCAGCGTATCGCCTTTGGCGGGCCGGCCCTTCATCGACAGTACACCGATCACGCCTTTGAAATTTTGCTGTTCGCCCCACGGCAATTGCACCGGAATGAGTTTAGATTTGAAGGTGCGCTGCACGCTTTCGAGGGTCGCGGTGAAGTTGGCGTTCTCGCGGTCCATCTTGTTGATGACGACAAAGCGCGGCAGCTGGCGCTCGTCGAGGTATTGCCACACGAGTTCGGTGCCGACTTCGACGCCGGAGACGGCATCGACCACGACCACGGCGGCGTCGGCCACGCGCAGGGCGGCCTTCACTTCGCCCACGAAGTCGGTGAAGCCGGGCGTGTCGAGAAAGTTGATTTTGGTGTTCTGGTACTCGATGGGGATGAGGGCGGTGGAAATGGAGATGCGGCGGCGGTGCTCTTCGTCCTCGAAGTCGGCCAGGGCGGTGCCATCTTCCACCCGCCCCAAGCGCGAGGTCACGCCGGTGTTGTAGAGAAACGCCTCGGTGAGTGAGGTCTTGCCCGCACCGCTATGACCAACCAGCGCGACGTTACGAATAAACTCGGTGCCATACTCGTTCATGAGAATTGGGCATCCGCTCGCTATTCGGTTAGGGGCCTAAACTGTAGCACGCGCGCAGGGCATTTGTCAAACGGGCGGGGGCAATTGAGGAGGCAGCGGGCGGACCTAACTCCCGGCCCCATCCCGCGCTGAGCACGGCGGGAAAGGAAGGGGTGCCTACGTGTTGGGGCCGAACCGCAATTGTCGTCATCAGCGCCAGCGATACCGGCGAGAACGTCATGATCGTCATCCGCGCCAGCAATACCGGCGAGAACGTCATCTTCGTCATCCGCGCCACGTATACCTTTATTAGCGTCATTGATGTCATTGATGTCATCGCCGTCACTGAGCGGGGGGCGGATGGTGCGGTCGGGCGCGGGCTGCCGACGGGCGGCGCAGGTGGTGCTGGATTGCAGATTGAGAACACATAGCAACAGTGTGCCAAGAAATTGTTCTACATCGAAGCTGGGTTTGGTTTGAAAAACCAAACTTGCGGGGCTAATGCTACATTAACTATAGTGCTATATTATTTGAAGCAATGAACGCCCCTGACGAATTCTGCCCGATTAACGCCGCCGGCGACCTGCTGGGCCGCAAATGGGCCTTGCTGGTGGTGCACTATCTGAACGCCGCCGCGCCGGGCCGCCTGCGCTTCTGCGAGCTGCAAGACGCCTTGGGCGGGCTGAACCCGGCCACACTGTCGCTGCGGCTGAAGGAACTGGAGGCGTCTGGGCTGGTGGAGCGCCACGCCGAGGGGGGCCAGCGGCTGCCGGTGGCCTATGGCCTGACCGCCATGGGCCACGAACTAGGGCAAGTGGTTGAGCAGCTTAACGAGTGGGGCAACAAGTGGTTGACGCCGACGGTCCCGGCCAAAATCAAAGAAGCGAAAGGCTAAGACACGATGAGCAACGAACCCGCCATTCATCCCGACACGACCATTGGACATGTGCACCTCAAGGTGGCCAACCTTGAGCGGGCCCTAAAGTTTTACACCGAAGTGATGGGCTTCGCGCTGATGCAGCGCATGGGCGACAGCGCCGCGTTTGTGTCGGCCGGCGGCTATCATCACCACATCGGCCTGAACACTTGGCAGAGCCGCAACGGCGCGCCGCCCGCCCCTGGCACTACCGGGCTATTTCACTTGGCCATCTTGCTGCCCAGCCGGCTGGAACTGGCCCGCACCTTTAAGCGCCTGCTTGACCACAACTGGCCGATTGACGGCGCTTCGGATCACCTGGTGAGCGAGGCGATCTACCTGCGCGACCCGGACGGCAACGGCATCGAAATCTACCGTGACCGGCCGCGCGCTGAGTGGCCGCGCCAGGCCGACGGCCAGGTGGCGATGGTCAGCGACCCGCTCGACCTGGGCAACCTGCTGGCCGAGCTAGACGCAACGCCGGCCGCCGCTTAACGGCCACGCCGGGCGCAACCTGGGGGCCATCGAAAGCACGCTATGACCATTCTCGGACTACACCACATCACCATCGTCAGCCGCGACGCGCAGCGCACCCTGGACTTCTACACCCAGGTGCTGGGCCTGCGGCTGATCAAACAGACCGTCAACTTCGACGACCCGGCCCACTATCACCTGTACTTCGGCGATGCGCTTGGGCGGCCGGGGACGGTCATCACTTACTTTGAGTGGCCGGGGGCCACGCGCGGCGCGCCGGGGCTGGGCGGCACGCACCACTACGCGCTGCGCGTGCGCGACACGGCGGCGCAACTCAAGTGGAAGCGCTGGCTGAACGACCACCACCTCAAGGTGGATGGCCCGCTCGACCGGCACTACTTCACGTCGATCTACTTCACCGACCCAGACGGCACGATCATCGAGATCGCCACCGACGGCCCAGGCTGGACGCGGGACGAGCCGGCCGGGGCGCTGGGGCAGGAGTTTCGCGCGCCGCCGCCAGAAATGCTGGTGAATAACCGCGACGAGGCGCGCATTGCGGCCGAGACCTGGCCCGAGCCGGTGCCGGAGATCACGCCGGACATGGCGCTGAGCAGCGGGATGCACCACATCACCGCCATCGGGGCCGACATCCAGCGCACGCAGGCGTTCTTTGGCGACCGGCTGGGGATGCAGCGGGTGAAGATGACGTCGAACTTTGACGACCCCAAGTCGGCCCATTGGTATTGGGGGGTGGGCGCGGGCCAGCCCGGCACACTGATCACCTACTTCGAGCGCGACCCGCGCAAGGAAGGGCGGGTGCGCATCGGCGCGGGGCAGACGCATCACTTTGCGTTGGCGGTGGCCGACGAGGCCGCGCAACTGGCCTGGCGCGAGACGCTGCTGCAGGCCGGGCTGGCAGTCTCGCCGGTGCGCGACCGCATCTATTTCAAGAGCATCTACCTGAACGACCCAGACGGCCACATCGTGGAGTTGGCGACGCTGGGGCCGGGCTTCGCCACCGACGAAGCGCCCGAGGCGCTGGGCCACAAACTGCAACTGCCGCCCTGGCTGGAAGCGCAGCGCAGCGACATCGAGCGCGGTCTGCGGCCATTGCGGCTGACACCAACCGCCTAAGGAACAATGTGATGACTGACACAACGCAAGACCCGCACGGCGAACAGCCGGTGCTGACGGCCGGGGCGCCGACGGCCGAGGCGC
>JBBRZY010000654.1:0-3408 GCA_038252885.1 Anaerolineales bacterium
ACCATCTCACCGGCCACCGCCACGCAACTGGCGGCGGCCCTGGGCGTGCCGCCGGGCGACCTGTTGGCCGCCGATCTGCTGGGCAGCGACGCGGCCGGTGTGGGCCTCAGCAACGCCGACCTGGGTAATTGGTTCCCCACCGGCGGCGACGGCAGCTTCGCGCTCCTCGCCACTGGCGCGGCGGCCGACGCCGCACTGCCCAACGCTGAGGGCAACCGCTCAACCGCACTGGGCGGCCTGAACAACGACGACGGCTGGGACTTGGTGCGCCTGCACTTGCAGCTGGCTGTGCCGGCCGACGCCCACTGCCTGAGCTTCGACCACGCCTTCTACTCGGAGGAGTACCCCGAGTACGTCGGCTCGGAGTTCGTGGATAGCTTCGCGGCCCAGCTTGACGACGCCACCTTCATCGTCGCCGGCGGTGTGATCACGGCCCCACACAACATCGCGCTTGACGCGCTTGGCCATCTCATCTCGTCCAACACCGCCTTTGGGATCAGCGGCCCGACCGCCACCACCTACGACGGCGCGACGCCGCGGCTGCACACTACCGCCGCCGTGACGCCTAGCGCCACCCTCGACCTCTACTTCTCCATCACCGACCTGGGCGACTCGAACTTCGACTCGGCCGTGTTCCTCGACAACTTCCGCTGGCTGACCGACAGCGCCTGCACCCCCGGCACGACCGCCAGCGCGCGCCTCTTCCTGCCGCTGGTGGTGCGTTAGGCGCGCTGAAGCCAAATCTAAAAAAGCGCCTGGCTGACTGCCAGGCGCTTTTTCAGTGCTGCGACCCGCCAGCGAACCGAAGCTTACCCGCGCTCCCCGTACGCCGCCAATATCCGGTCCATTTCCTCATTCACGCCCGCATCAACCCACATCCGGCGCGGGTCGGCCTCGTACCACGCCAGCGTGCGCCGGATGCCCTGGCTAAACGGGATGACCGCCTGATAGCCCGGCACGAACGTCCTGATCTTGCTGTTGTCGAAGATCACGCTCCAGCTCTTGTCACCAATCAGCCCCGCGCCCAAGTCCGGCGCGACCCCCACAATGAAGTCCGACGGGATGTGCACCAGCTTGGCCTTGACCCCCACCGCGTCGGCAATCGTCTCGTAAATCTGATTCCAGGTCAACACCTCGTCGGTGGTGATGTGAAACGCGTGGCCGATGGCCTGGCTGTGGCCCAGCAGTCCGACGAACCCGCGCGCAAAGTCGTCCGAGTGCGTCACCACCCATAGCGACGCGCCGTCACCGTGCACGATCAGCGGCCGGCCGGTCTTGATCCGGTCAATCAGCGTGTAGCTGTCCCACCCGCCGATGGCGACCGGCAGGTTGGTGTCATACGTCAGCGACGGCCGCACCACCGTGATCGGAAAGCCATCCTCGCGCCAGGCCCGCATCAAGCGCTCCTCGCACGCGATCTTATTGCGCGAGTACAGCCAGTGCGGGTTGTATAGCGGCGTCGACTCGGTGATGATCGGGTGACTCGGCGGCTTCTGGTAGGCCGAGGCGCTGCTGATGAAGATGAACTGCTTGACGCGCCCCGTAAACAGCGCCAGGTCGCGCTCGATGTCTTCCACCGTGAAGGCGATCCAATCCACCACCACGTCAAAGGTCTGGCCGCCCAGCGCCGCCTCGGCCTGCCCCGGCTGGTGGATGTCGGCCACGATGTTGCGCACCCCTGGGATTACCGTGCCGCGTTGGCCCCGATTGAGGTGATACAGCTCAATGCCGCGCGCCACCGCCAGCCGGCTGACGGCGCTGCTGATAAACCCGGTCCCACCAATGAAGAGGACTTTCACAGTCTCATACTCCTATACAAATTGCGGCCGTCTCAGCCGCTACCACGACCGCGCGGCGTGCGCGGCCACGCGAAACGCCAGCGCCATGATCGTCAGCGCCGGGTTGAAGCCGCCGTTGGTCACGTGCAGCGAGCCGTCGGCCACCAGCAGGTTGTCGTGCCCGTGCACGCGCCCCCAGGCGTCGGTCACCGAAGTCGCCGGGTCGTCGCCCATGCGGCAGGTGCCGGCCTGGTGTTGGCTGGCGCTCAGCTTCAGGCTCGGCAGCTTGCCCCACGTGCGCACCGCGCCGGCCGCCTGCAGCCACTCGGCCTCGCGCTCCAGCATAAAGGCCGCCGTGCGCTGCGTCTCGGGGTGAATGCCGCCCGACAGCCGCGCCACCGGCCGGCCCCAGCGGTCGCGCACCCGCGGGTCGAGCGTAATGCGCGCCTCCGGGTTCGGGATCTCATGCACCGGGCTGGTCACCTTCAGCACCCGCGTGAAGTTCTCGCGCATAAAGCGCTTGGCCTCGGCCCCCCAGCGCGGCAGGTCGGGCGGCAGCGAGTGCTGCCAGAAGCGCATCGGCATCTCCAACATATCATCCGTCATCATGCCGCCGCCGATGATGCCCGCGTTGCCGTGGTTGAAGCGCACCGTCACGGTTGACATGCCCGGCCCGAGTCCGTCATAGACCGAAGCGGGCATCAACCCCATCGTCATCGGGTAAGTGTGGCCTTGCAGGTTGCGGCCCACTTGGTCGTGCGCATTCCCCAGCCCGTGTGGGTGCCGCTCGGAGCTCGAGGCCAGCAGCAGCCGCGCCGTCTCAATCGCGCCGCCCGCGCACACCACCACCTCGGCCTCCGCGCTCTGCGGTTGGCCGGCGCTGTCAAAGTAGCGCACGCCGGTCACGCGCCCGCCCGCGTCGGTGGTGATGGTGTCCACTACACACTCGGTCAGCAAGTCGCAGCGGCCGGTCGCCAGCGCGCGCACAATCAGCGTGTTATGCGTGCCGTTCTTAGCGTCCACCGGGCACGGCACGCCGATGCAGTACTGGCAGCGGATGCAGGCCGGCCGCCCGCCAAACGGCGCCGTGTTCAGCAGCGCCGAGATGCCAAAGGTGTCCCAGCCCAACTGCTTTGCCCCGGCCCGCAGCTTCGCGCCCGCTGGCGTGAGCGCCAGGGGCGGCAGTGGATAGCCCTTGCGGCGCGGCCACTGGCGGGCGGCGCCCGTGTCGTCGCCGGCCACGCCCACCTCCCACTCGGCCCGCTCGTAATCGGGGGCCAGGTCGTCATAGCCAATCGGCCAGTCGGCCAGCGAACTGCCGGCTGGCACGCCATAGGTGCTGGCCATCCGAAAGTCCTGCGGCAAGAAGCGCCAGGCCATGCCGCCGTAGACCCGCGTGCCGCCGCCGACCACGGCCGCATTGTTCTGGTAGCCGCCGTCGAACGGCCGCACGATGTGCTCGCTGCCGTCCAACTCGACAGCCACGCGCGGGTTGCCTTCCAGCGCCGGGCCGGCGTTATGCCCGTAGCGCGCGAAGCGCTGGTTGCGCAGGTGATCGTAGGGCGGTGTCTCCAGCGCCATGTGCGGCCCGCGCTCTAGCAGCAGCACCCGCTTACCGGCCTCGGCCAAC
>JBBRZY010000655.1:0-3405 GCA_038252885.1 Anaerolineales bacterium
AGCCGGGCGACAAGCTGCTGGTGTGCGCGGCCGGCTTCTTCGGCAACCGGCAAGAAGAAGTCGCCAAGCGCCACGGCGTGGTGGTCACCCGGATAGAGAAGCCGTGGGGCCAGGTCTACAGCGCGGCTGAAGTCGAGGCGGCGCTCAAGGAACATCAGCCCAAAGTGGTGTCGCTGGTGCATGCCGAAACGTCCACCGGCGCGGTGCAGCCGCTGGAAGGCTTTGGCGATCTGGCGCACATGTATGGCGCGCTGCTGCTGGTTGACACCGTCACCTCGCTCGGCGGCGTGCCGCTGAAGATTGACGAATGGGGCGTCGATGCCGCCTACTCCGGCACGCAGAAGTGCCTGGGCTGCCCGCCCGGCCTCTCGCCGGTGACGTTCAGCGACCGGGCGCGCGCGGTCATTAAGGCCCGCACCACGCCGGTGCAGTCGTGGTATTTCGATGTCGAATCGCTCTACAAGTATTGGGGGCCAGAGCGCGCCTATCACCACACCGTCTCGGGCACGCTGGTCTACGCGCTGCGCGAGGGGCTGCGGCTGCTGGCCGAAGAGGGCTTAGAGAACCGCTGGGCGCGCCACGCCGCCAACGCCGACCACTTCTGCGAGGGGTTGGCCGAGCTTGACCTGGTGCCGTTCGTCGAGCCGGCCCACCGCCTGCCCAGCCTGATCACCGTGCGCATCCCGGCCGGCGTCGATGAGGCGGCCGTGCGCGGCAAGCTGCGTGACATCTACGGCATTGAGATCGGCGCGGGCATCGGCGCACTCAAGGGGCAGGTCTGGCGCGTCGGCCTGATGGGCTACTCCTCGCGCCGCGAGAACATCACGCTGCTGCTCGGCGCGCTGCGCGAAATCTTGAAGTAGCGCGCGCCGCTCCCGTTCCTTAAACACACAGCGCCCCTGGTCAATCGTGACCAGGGGCGCTGATTTTTTCTGACCGCTGAATGCCGGCTGCCTACTTGGACATCTGCTGCAACGCCGTGTAGGCCGGCAGCACCTCCGCCGGCTCGCCGGGGGCCGTGGGCCGCGTGATGGCCCACCAATATTGCTCGTTGGCGTCGGTCCACTGCGGGTCGGCGATGTAGACCGTGCTCATCAGCCCGATCCACGGCGACCAGTTGGCCTGCGCAAACTCAAAGGCGCGCACCAAATAGTCGGCCTGGGTGGCTTCGTCTACCGCGTACCAGTTATAGCTGCTGTGGTCGGGGTTGGTGTCGGTCGTCCAGCCCATCTCGGTGATGGCAATTTGCTTGTCGGCGTCGCCGTACGCCACCATCAGTTCGCGCACTTCCTCCACATGCCGGAAGGCCCACACCCCCGCCGCCCAGGTGGGGTCGGCCGCGGTCTCGGCCGGCGAGCGCTCGGGCGGGTTGCCATAGCCCGGCGCGTGCACGCCCAGCATATCAAAATAAGCCGCGCCGCCGGCTTCGTACAGCCCACGATAAAAGTCTTCGTCCGGCATCGACAGGTCGGGGTTGTTGGGGTCGTTGTTGGGGGCCAGCCCGGCCGAGATCACCACTGCCTGCGGGTCAGCGGCCTTGATCGCCAGGTAGCACGGCTTGAGCAGCGCCAGGTAGGCCACCGGGGAGGGCGGTTGATTGCCCCACTCGCGCGCCAGGTTGGGCTCGTTCCAAACTTCGTAGGCGGCAATCCGGCCGGCGTAGCGCGTGGCCAGCGCGCCGCAGAACTCGGCAAACAGGGCCGGGTCGCGCGGCGGGGCGTCCACCGAGCGCTCTAGCTCGGCGATGTCGGTTGCGGCCCAGAAGGGCGTGCCATCGAGGCGGGCCAACACCTGCAGCCCGCGCGCCTCGGCCAGCGCCAGCACGCCATCCGGGCGGTACCAGTCGTAGCCGCCCTCGCTGCCGGAGATGTTGCGCCACGAGAACTGCTGCTTGACCCAGCCGAAGCCCAGGTCGCGCACCAGATCGGCGTCGCGCGCGGCAGTCTTGTTATCCGAGTCCCACCACAAGAAGGCCTGGATGCCGTACTCGGGCGAGGCCAAGTGCGGCAGCGGATACAGCCGCGCCGGGGGCGCGTAGGTGGGGGTGGCGCTAGGCGGGGGCGGGGTCGCCGGGCCGGTGCAGGCGGCGAGCCAAACGGCCAGCAGCAGGCCCGCGAGCCCATGCGCCGCGCGCCGCTGCGGCATAGGTTTCACCAATCGGCGGCCCTTACGGCTTGGGCATGACGCTCAGCGCGTCAAAGGCCGGTCGCGGAATGCCGCTGCGGTCGAGCACGCTGAAGATCACATTGTCGTCTTCGCCCGGGTCGCCGCCCTTGGGCGCATAGTCCAGATTGAATAGGAAGGCCATCTTCACCTGGCCCGAGTCGCGCATCCAGTTGAAGGCCGCCACCAGATAGTCGGCCTGCTGCTGCTCAGTCACGTCGGCGGCAAAGGCAAAGTTGCCTGGGTAGCGCCCCTCGATGGGCGAGGCATAGCCAAACTCGGTGACGCACTGCTGCTTCTGGCCGTTGAGGATCGCGGCGTACGTTTCCACCTGGCTCTTGAGCGCCCACGAGTAGTGCGGGTTGTCCCACGGGCCGCCAAAGCTCTGGCCTTCGCGCGGGGGCGGGTTGGCCCCATCGGCGGTCGGCGGCAGGTTGGTGCCGTTGGAGTGCGTGCCCACGCAGTCCACATAGGCCAGCCCGCCGCCGTCCACGAAGCCGTGCAGGTAAGTCACATCGTCAATCACAATCGGCCGGCCGCTCGGCTCGCAGGCCGGGAAGGCCACATTGCAGTTGATGCCGGTCGGCGACAGCGCGCCCGAGATGACGACGATGCTGGGGTCTTTGGCCTTGATGGTGCCGTAGGCCGCTTGCAGCAGCGCGATGTAAGCGGTGGGGCTGACGCCCTCGGCCGTGTTCCACTCGCGCTCCAGGTTCATCTCATTCCAGACTTCAATCGCGCCAATCCGACCGCCGGGGTAGCGGTCGATCAGCCGCGCCAGGAAGTCGGCGTAGGCCTGCGGGTCGTCGGGCGGCGCTTCCTGGCCCTCGGGCGCGGGCATCGAGGCGGCGCGCGTCCAATCGGGCGCGGCCACCACCGACAGCATCACGCGCAAGCCCTTGTTGCAGGCCTCGTTCATGGCGCTGTCGAGCACATCCCAAAAGGTTTGGCCCTGGGTGGCCTCCAGGTCGTACCAGCGCACCTGCATCTTCACCCAGTTGAAGCCCAGCTTGTCGGTGATGACGCCCAGCCAATAGGCGTTGTCGCCCACGAACACATGGCTCTGAATGCCATAGGCAAAGCCAGAGGCCGGCTCAGGCCGGAAAGCGCACGGCGGCCCGCCGCCGTCAACCGGCTCGGCGGTCGGCAGTTCGGTCACCACCGGCACCGGCGGCGGGGTGTTGGTGGCGGCCGGCTGCGTCGCCCGCCCCCCCCCTGTGGGGCAGGCGGCCGGGGTGGGAG
>JBBRZY010000656.1:0-3387 GCA_038252885.1 Anaerolineales bacterium
GCGCCGGCCCTCCCACGATCACGCGTTGCCTACTGGCCGGGCTGCGCCGGTGGCGCAGGCGGAGGCGGCGTCGCTTCGCCGTGTGCGCGGCGGTGCCACTCTTCAAACATCGGCGGGGCAGGGTGCTCAGCGTTGCCCCCGCCCATGCCACCCGGCCCACCACCCCAGCGGCCGTAGCCGCCGCGCCAGCCCCAGTGGCGATGCCCGAAGGCCAGCCGCAGCAGGCCAAACAGCAAGAACAGGCCCAACAACGGGAACAGGCAGCCCAGGAAGCCAAAGCCGCCGCCGAAGCCCCAGTGGCCCCGGCCCATCATCATCGGCCCCGGGTGGACGAACATCTCTGGCCCCCGGCCGCCGTCGGGCACGGTGATGGCCTGCCCGCTGGTCACCATCCCCTGCATCACGCCGGCCCGGTAAGCAAACATCCCCGCGCTCACCGCGGTCACGGCCAGCACCAACACCAACAAAACACCGATCAAAATTCGCCTAGTCATGTCAATCTCCTTTTGGCTGACTGGTTCTTCATGATCGGTAGTATGCCGCCGGATTGTGGGGTAATTATGAAGTGGTGATCGAAGGACTTTGACGCTGGCTAGCCAATTGCACGGCATAATCGGCCACGCGGCCGGGAATATCAATGCCCGTCGCCGGGGCCGAGGCGTGGAACTCCATGGTGTGATTGACTTCGTTAATCAGAAAGCCCCGGTCAGGGTCTTCGAGCACGTCAATCGCCAGCACGCCGCCGCCCACGGCCTTGGCCGCCGCCAGGCAGATGGCGTTTAGGTCGGGCGTCACCGGGCAGTTCGAGCCGGCCCCGCCGCGCGCGGTGTTGGTGATCCAGTGCTTCGACGAGCGGTAGCTGGCGGCGATGGTCTCGCCGCCCACGACGTAGGCGCGGATGTCGCGGCCGGGCTTTTGGATGAACTCTTGCAAATAGTAGATCTGGTGGTAGTAGCTGCCGAGCACTTCGCGGTGCTCCAGCACGGCCTCGGCCGAGTCGCGGTTGTTGATCTTGGTGACCAGCCGGCCCCATGAGCCGACCACCGGCTTGAGCACCACCGGGTAGCCCATCTCTTCAATCGCCAGCAGCGCGGCCTCGGGGGTGAAGGCCACGCGCACGTTGGGCTGCGCCACGCCCGCCGCCTGCAGCCGCGCGGAGGTGACCAGCTTGTCGCCGCACACCGCCGCCACGGCGGCGCTGTTGATGGTCGGCACGCCAAAGCTATTGAGCACGCGCGTGGCGTATAGCCCGCGCCCAAACGAGATGCTGCGTTCGAGCACGACGGCATATTGCCGCCAGTAGTCGGGCTGGTCGAGCGTGAAGCTCAACTCGCGGTCGTCGAGCCGGTCATAGGCGACGCCGCGCTTGTCGAAGGCCTCGAACAGCCATTTTTCCTCCACGCGCACGCGGGAGAGTAAGATGCCGATTTTTAGCACAGTGATCAGGACTCCTGCCCTATTTTAACTCGCCGGGGGCGCGTCAGTCGCCGAACTTAATCCCCTGCGCCAATGGCAGGTCGCGGCTCCAGTTGATGACGTTGGACTGCCGGCGCATATAGCCCTTCCACGCGTCCGAGCCGCTCTCGCGCCCGCCGCCGGTTTCCTTCTCGCCGCCAAAGCCCAACCCGATCTCGGCGCCGCTGGTGCCGACGTTGATATTGGCCATGCCGCAGTCCGACCCCGTGGCCGAGAGAAACGTCTCGGCCGACAGCAGGCTGGTGGTGAACATGCCGCTCGACAGCCCTTGCGGCACGCCGTTGTGTAAGGCGATGGCCTCCTCCAGCGTGTCGTATTCCATCACATACAAGATCGGCGCGAAGGTCTCTTCGCACACCAACGGCGTTTGCACCGGCATATGCACGATGGTCGGCTCGGCGTAGCACGGCCCCAGGTCTGGCCGGCGCTGCCCGCCCACCAACACCTGCCCGCCCTCGGCCGCCACGCGCTCCAGCGCCACGAACATGTCGTCCACCGCCTCGGCGTTGACCAGCGGCCCCATCAGCACGCCCTCGCTCAAGGGATTGCCCAGCGTCACCTGCCCGTAGGCGCGCTTCAGGCGGGCCAGCAGATCGGCCGCGACCGACTTTTGCACGATGATGCGGCGGGTGGTGGTGCAGCGCTGCCCGGCTGTGCCGACGGCGGCGAACAGTATGGCGCGGGTGGCGAGGCTCAAGTCCGCGTCTTCAGTGACGATGATGGCGTTGTTGCCGCCCAGCTCCAGAATGGTGCGCCCCAGCCGCTGGGCCACGCTGGCGGCCACGTGCCGGCCCATGCTCACCGACCCGGTGAACGACAGCAGCGGCACGCGCGCGTCGGTCAGCAGGCGCTCGCCGATCTCGCGCCCGGAGCCGACCAGCAAGTTGAACACGCCGTCCAGCCCATGGTCGGCCATCACCCGGTTGCACAAATGCTGCACCGCCACGGCGCACAGCGGCACGGTCGAGGCCGGTTTCCACACCATCGTGTCGCCGCACACGGCCGCGATGGCGGCGTTCCAACTCCACACCGCCGTTGGGAAGTTGAAGGCCGTGATAATGCCGACCACGCCCAACGGATGCCACTGCTCGTACATGCGGTGGCCCGGCCGCTCACTGTGCGTGGTGACGCCGTATAACTGGCGCGACAGCCCCACGGCGAAGTCGCAGATGTCAATCATCTCCTGCACTTCGCCCGCGCCTTCCGGCCGAATTTTGCCCATCTCTAAACTCACCAACTCGCCCAGCGGTTCTTGATACGCCCGTAAGGCCGCGCCCAAATCGCGCACGACGGCCCCGCGCTTGGGGGCAGGCAGGGTCTGCCAGGTGGCAAAGGCTGCCGCGGCGCGGGCCAGCACGGTCTCGTAGCTCGCCGCCGTGGCCTGGATGACGCTGGCAATCGCCTCGCCCGTGGCCGGGTTGTAAGACACCAAGGGCTTGCCGGCCGGGTCGCTGATCCAGCCATCCGCGCCGGTGCAAGCGCCGAGGTTAGTGGCCGTGAGGTTGAGTTTGTCGAGTAGGGCTTTCATGGTGGTGCTCCTTCGCGTGGCGGGATGAGGTCACATTATAGAGGATGAAGAACCCTGGCCACGAATTACACGAATTACACGAAGAGGGCCGCGTGAGCACCGGGCCGCGCCAGAATCGAACGCGATTGTTTGCAGACTCTTCTAGTCGCCTCCCCGTCCACCACGCACCGTCACTCTCCCTCGCGCGGATTAGACCGACCCCCTGTTCCTCCAACCCGTCCTGCGCTACCCACAAGCGCCAGTCACTCCGCCCCGAGTCCCCAGCATAGCCTCGCCTAAGCCTCCTTCCGTAGGCCCTTTATTCCCCTTCCCCCCGCCCGCGCCTCGGCCCCCCATCCGGTATATCATAGGGCCAGTTGCCACCACCCCAGGAGCCGCGCGAA
>JBBRZY010000657.1:0-3367 GCA_038252885.1 Anaerolineales bacterium
GGCGGTTGGTGAGCGCCCACGGCGGCCGATGGTCTGGCGCATTGTTCCGACTGCGATTGTGGGCGTCGTGTGGGTCGCGGCCGTGGCCCTGCTGCTCGGCGGCTGGGCGCCGGCTACTTACATGGCGCTGACGCTGGCCTGGGCGCTGCCGCCGATCATGCTGCAACTGGCGGTGGGCGGCGACGTGCTCTGGCAGCATCGCCGGCTGGTGGGGCTGGCCGTGGTCAGCCTGACGGCGTACCTGTGCGTGGCCGATGCCCTCGCCATCCGCAGCGGCACGTGGACGATCAACCCGGCCTTCTCCCTCAATTTATTCCTCGGCCCGCTGCCGATCGAAGAGTTGATCTTCTTCCTGATCACCAACGTGTTGATCGTCTTCGGCGTGAGCCTGGTAGCAGCAGGCAGCGCGACCGAACGGCTAAGAGCGATCACGCGCCGGCTGGGGTGGACGCCGCGGCCGACCCTGGCCCACGACGAGTCATGAACGTCTTAGCGCTGCTGGTCTGGTGCACGGCGGCCTTCGTGTGCGGCGCGCTGCCGTTTGCCGTGTGGGTAGCTGGGCGGGAGGTGCAGGCGGTGGGCGACGGCAACCCTGGCGCGGCCAACGCCTGGCGGGTGGGCGGGTGGCGCGCGGGCCTAGCCGTGCTGCTGCTCGACTTCTTGAAGGGGGCGCTGCCGGTCGCAGCCGCGCACTTTGGCGCGCACCAGACCGGCTGGCCGCTGGCGTTGATCGCCGTGATGCCGCTGCTGGGGCACGCCTTCTCGCCGCTGCTGCGCGGGCGCGGTGGCAAAGGGCTGACCGTGACCTTTGGCCTGTGGGCCGGGCTCACGCTGGCCTCGGCGCCGCTGGCGCTGGGCGCAAGCATGCTCCTGGTCTACACGGTGCAGCGGGCCGATGCCTGGTCGGCGCTGTTGAGCCTGGCCGGGCTGCTGGCGTATCTGCTGCTGACCGCGGCCGCGCCCTGGCTGTTGGGCGTGTGGGCTGCCAACTTTTTGATCTTGGGCTGGACGCACCGCGCCCAACTGCGCCAACGGCCGGGCCTGCGCCCGCAACTGGCGAAGCGCCTGAGCGCCCTGCTCCACCGGCCGGCGCTATGACGACAGCGCTGACGGTGCTGCTCGTGAGTTGCGTGGCCTTTCTAGTGATTGTGGCTGCTATCGCCGCCAGCAACGCCCGCGCGCTTCGGCTGCTAGCCGCGTACGTCCCCACGTCAGGCGCTCCCCTGCCCTTCGTCTCCATCCTCGTGCCGGCCCGCAACGAAGCCGCCCACATCGCGGACTGCCTGCGCTCACTGCTGGCGCAAGACTACCCGGCGTTCGAGGTTGTCGCGCTCGACGACGCCTCGACCGACGCCACCGGCTCGATCTTGAACGAGTTGGCCGGCGCCCACCCGCGCCTGCGCGTGCTGCGCGGGCAGCCGCTGCCGCCCGGCTGGCTGGGTAAACACTGGGCCTGCGCCCAACTGGCCGAGGCCGCGCGCGGCGAGGTGCTGCTGTTCACCGATGCCGACACGCGCCACGCCCCGGCCGCGCTGCGCTGCGCGCTGGCCGCCCTGCAGCAAGAAGCTGTGGATTTGGTCAGCGCCCTGCCGCGCCAGGACCTGCCCACCTGGGGCGAGCGACTGGTGGTGCCGCTGCTGGGCTGGAGCCTGTTCTGCTTTCTGCCGCTGGCCGTGGCGCACCGCCGCCAGTGGCCGGCGCTCTCGGCCAGCATTGGGCAGTTCATGCTCATCCGGCGCAGCGCCTACGCCCGCGCCGGCGGCCACGCGGCGGTGCGCGCCCACGCCGCCGACGACCTGGCGCTCACCCGGCGCTTGCTGGCGAGCGGCGGGCGCTGGCGGCTGCTGGACGCGGGCACGTTGGTGCACTGCCGGATGTATGCGGGCTGGCGGGAGGCCGGCGCGGGCTTCTGCAAGAACCTGTACGCCGCCTTCGACTATCGCCCGGCGCTGTTCCTGCTGATTTGGTCCTGGGTGGGCGTAGCGTTTCTCACGCCGGTGGTGGTGGTGCTCAGTGCCTTGGCCGGAGCCGCGTGGCCGCCGGTCGTGCTGGCACTGGCAGCACTGGGCACCGCGCTGGGCTGGGGCGTGTGGGCGGGCTACGCGCTGCGCTTCAATTTGCCGCTGCGCCTGAGCTTGCTCTACCCGCTGATCATGCTGCTGGCGGTGGCGCTGGCGGTGCAGTCGCTGCGGCTGACCCGCGCCGGCCGCGCCACCTGGAAGGGCCGCGTCCTCCCTGCGACGCGCGGCCGCCCAGCATGAGCGCCCCGCTGGTGGCCTCAACGCTCGGCCGGCGGCCGCTGCCGCCCAGCCCGACCGGCGCGACTGGTTGGCAGGCGCTGCACGCCTTGGCCGGCGGGCGCGGGCCGCTGGGCGCCCTCACGGCCGTCCACCGCGCCCTCGGCCCGGTCTTTCAACTGCCCATCCCCGGCTTTAACCCCATCGTGCTGGCCGGCCCAGAGGCGGCGCGCTTCGTTATGTTGGAGGCGCGCGACGCGTTGAGCTTCCGGCTCGACCGCGACCCGGTCGCCCACCTGCTGCGGCATGGGCTGCTGGTGGAAGATGGCCCGGCGCATGCCGCCCTGCGCGTGCATGTGGACCCCGCGCTGCACCGGCGGCAACTGGCCGGCTACTTAGATGTGATCGCGCAGCAGATGGCCCGCACCAGCGCGGGCTGGGGCGACGGCCAGGCGGTGGAGGTACTGGGTGCGATGCGCGAGGCCACGCTCTTGATCCTCGCCGAATGCCTGTTCGGCGTGGACTTGCGGCCCGACTTGCCGCGCCTGCGGCAGCCCATTCAGCAGTTGCTGGCATACATCTCGCCAGGGCTGTGGCTGGTGTGGCCCAATGCGCCCCGCCCCGGCGTTGGCGGCGCGCGGCGGATTGTTGATGACTACTTGTTCGGCCTGATCGCCAAACGCCGGGCGCGGCCCCGCGCCGAGGGCGACCTGATCACCACGCTGATCGCGGCTGGGCTGAGTGATGATCTGATCCGCGACCAACTGTTGACGCTGTTGATTGCCGGCCACGACACGAGCACAGCGTTGTTAGGGTGGGCCTTGTATGAGTTGGGGCAGCACCCGGCGATGCAGGCGCGGGCGCGGGCCGAAGTGCGCGCCGCCGTGGGCCACGGCCCGTTGACGCTGGAGAATTTGCGCGGGCTGCCCTATCTGGAGGCGGTGATCAAAGAGACCCTGCGGCGGCACCCGCCGATTCACATCGCCAATCGGCGGATCGTGCGCGACCTGGCGTTTGGCGGCTACCACCTGCCGGCCGGGCGGCGCTTGTTGTTCTCGATCTACCTGACGCAGCACGACCCGGCGCATTGGCCCGACCCCGAGCGCTTTGACCCGCAGCGTTTTCTACCC
>JBBRZY010000658.1:0-3365 GCA_038252885.1 Anaerolineales bacterium
CTGTTCCTGCTCGTCCCAATAGATGCGCAGGATGGCGTTGCGCCACTGGGCGGGCGGCGCCAGCCAGACGTGCTGGATCGCGCCCGGCCCGGTAATATCCGCCAGTTGAAAAGTCTCGCCGGCGGCGATGCGCACAAAGGGTGAAACTTTCCAGCCCTGGCCCAGGTCGCGGGCGGCTTTCGCGGCGGCGCCGTCGGTAGACATGCCGCCCTGGCCTTTTGCGCCGCTGAAATTCTCCGCACTGATCGAGCGGGTCTGCGCGGTCGAGAGCCGCGCCAGGTTGCCCAGGTTTAGCCCCAGGCCGTTGAAGGGAGTAACAGGGGTCATCGGTCGGGTCCTTTGGGTGAGCTAATTTTCAGGGTTTGTCGGCCGACGGGTTCTGCTGCATCCGCTGCACCAGGCTGGTATAGAAGTAGTGGCGCGGCCGCACGCGCACAAAGTAAGTCAGGTAGGCGCTCATGCACACGGTCACTTCGTCGCCGTCCTGCAGCGGCACCTCGTACTGCCCGTCGGCGCTGAGGATGGCCTGGTGGTCGGTGCGCACGATCACGGTCACGGTGCTGCCCTGCGGCAAGACGATGGCCCGGTCGATGCTCAGGTGCGGCGCGATGGCGATAAGCAGGATGTTGCGCAGCTCGGGCGGCAGCACCGGCCCGCCGGCCGCCAGCGCGTAAGCGGTGGAGCCGGTGGGCGTGGCCATGATCAGGCCGTCGGCCACGTAGGTGGTCAACTCGCCGCCGTCGATTAGGGTCTTCAGGCGCA
Organism: Anaerolineales bacterium; assembly: GCA_038252885.1. Classification (GTDB taxonomy): domain Bacteria; phylum Chloroflexota; class Anaerolineae; order Anaerolineales; family UBA6663; genus JADZEK01. The sequence goes on from JBBRZY010000658.1 coordinate 763, forward strand.
CCGGGCGGGCCAGCGCCCCGCGCCCCACCACGGCCTCGTTGAGCGCCTCGTAGCTGCCCAGCATTTGCCCGGCGCGGCGATGCTCCACGTGCAGCATCATGCGGTCCTCGATCCAGCAGTCGCCGGCCAGCACGCGCGCCAGCGCCTCGGGCCACTCCTCCGGCGGCACTTCGCCCAGGAAGCCCAGCCGCCCCAGGTTGATGCCCAGGATCGGCACCGCGTGGCGGGCGGCCAGCGTGCCAGTGCGCAGCATGGTGCCGTCGCCGCCCAGCAGCACAATCAGGTCTTGCCCGGCGATGTGGTCGCCGCTGTCGGCGTCGGACAGGGCCACCTGGGTGACGGTGAGGCCGGGCCGCGCCGACAGGTCGGCGAGAATCTCCGCCGCCAGGGCCGCCGAACGCGTGACCGAGCGGTTGAACAGGATCAGGATGCGCTCAGGCGCGCGGCGGAGGGGGGTGTGTTGGGCGGTCATGGTCAAGGCGTCAGTCGAGCGGCCATTATACTGGCCGAGGCGCGGCCGGCAACCAGCGCGCGGGCTGGGAGCGAATCGCAATTGGCGTTGCGGCCGCTAATCCCCCCTCTATCGAGTCGCCTTGTGCCGGGCTCATTGAACAACCTCCGCCAGCGCCTCGCCGCACACGCTGTGCAGGCCGCAGCCCTGGCAGCGGGCCGCGCTGGTGTGCGACCGCGCGACGTCGCTCGCGGCGCGGTCGGCGCGCATGGCCGCCAGCAGGCGGTGCAGCTCGGCCTCCAGTTTGGGCGTGTACGGGACTTCAAAAACCTGATCGGCGTATTTGATCAGGCCCTTGGCGGGGCGGTGGCCGTAGGCCTCGGCCACCAGCGCACAGTAGGCGGCCAGTTGGTAAATATGGCCGGCGTGGGGGCCACCGCGCGGCGCGGCGGCGCTCTTGACCTCCACCGGCACCATGGCGCCACCCCCTTGGCTCACCAAATAATCCGGTTTGCCCGTCAACTGCAAGCGGGCCGAGTACAGCGGCTGCTCGGTGCGCTGCCAGCCGCCAGTGTCGCTAGAGATGACGCGCCCGGCCGGCAGCCCGCTGGCCGCACGCGTGCGCCGCGCCAGGTAGAGCAGCAGCAGGGCGATGAGCAGCAGGGCAAGCGGCAGCATGGCGGGTTAGCTGGCTGGGGCTTTTAGCGCGGCCAGAGCGTCAGCACGGCCAACCCGATGGCGGCCAGCAGCAGCACCAGGGCCAGCGTATTGAGAGCGCGGCTGACTGTTACCAGCCGGCCGTGGCGGGCGTGGGTGGCGGTGCCGGCTTCTAACTGGCGCACGTTGGTCGAGGCGTGGCCCTGCACCTGGTGCAGCCACCAGGCGCGGTGGCAGAACACATACTCGCCGATCTCCGAGGCGCGCACGGCGCGGCGGCCGGCCACTAGCCCTCGTCGTCGCTGGCGGCGGTGCGGCCATGCTGGGCCAAGGCCTGCTGCAACTGATACTGGCGCAGGCTGGTGGTGATGTCGCCGCGCGTGCGCTCGGTCACGCCGCGCACCATGTCGGTGGTGCGGCGCAGCCCGCCGGTGATGGCGTCGGGATAGTCGACCGTCACCAGTAGCGAATAGATGTCGTCCATGGCGGCCAGCAGGCGCTCGGCCTCGTCGCTGTGCGCGTGGCGGATGATGTCGAGGCAGCGGCGGCGCAGCTCGCCGGCCGCCTCGCCCAGGCCGTTCAGGTAGGCGGCGTACTCGACGCCGATGGATTCCGGCGCGGGCAGCGGCTCGTTGCCGACCAGCGCGTAGACGATGTTGGCCTCGGCAAATTCCTTGAGCGCGTCTTGGGTGTAGCCGGCGTGATACAGGTCGGGGAAGCCCGCCAGGGCGGCGCGGATGACGGCGGCGATCTCTCCGGCGGCGGCGATGTGCTCCTGGGCCAGCGCGCGCTCGTCGCGGTGCACAGCGCGGATGGCGTTGGCACAGTGGCGGATGAGCGTGCGCGAGCGTTCCAGCGCGGCGTCGCGGGCGGCGTTCTTGAGGGTGAAGTTGGCGCGAATGTTCTCGGCGATGGCGTCTAGCGTTTGCATGGGCTTACTCCGGCTTAGGGGGCTTAAACAGTTGCTCGGCCAGGTGGGTCGGCACCACAATCTCTCCGTACTGCGCCTCGAAGCGGCCCAGGTTGTCGGCCAGGGCGCGCAGGATCAGCTTGGCATTGAGCGGGCTGGTGACCATGCGGGCCACCACGCGGGCGCGCATGTTGGGCAGCGCGCGCGCAAAGTCGAGGATCACCTCGGACGGCGAGTGGCTGACGATGGCGAAGTTGGTGTAGATCGGCTCGAGGTTGTTGGGTAGCTCGAGCGGGATGTGCGCGTTGGGCGGGCTAGCCGGCACAGCGGCGGGCGGCGGGGCCGCGCTGGCCGGTGGCTCGGCGGGGGGTTGGGGTTCGTCGCTCATGGGCACCTCCAGGCTGCGCCGGGCGGCCGGCGGCGGGAGCCCGCCGGTAGGCGGGTGCAAAGCACAAACAGCCGTCGCCTGGCCACTGGGTCAGACGACGGCTGTAAGCGTTGACACACTGTGCTTTAGAAGGGGATTTCGGCCTCGTCGGCCGGATCGGATTCCATCATGCCGGGGCCGCCCGCGCCGCCGCCGCC